>JALUTR010000026.1 GCA_027021785.1 Fidelibacterota bacterium
ATGAAAATTCAATATGCCGATTTGGAGGCCTGTTAATTGGTCGCAGACATTAATCAGGCCGATCTGAATCCCATAAACGGTCCGGCTGGTATTCAGTAATCCGTATTGTATCCCATAAACATTTTTGCTGGCGTTGTAAACTCCCCATTGGAAGCCAAAAAGATCGTCATCGATTTCATTGATGAGCCCCATATCCCATCCGAACAGGTTTTCACTCCTTCCGTAAATCAAGTTCAGCCGTACACCGAACACATCGACCCCGGAGGAGAAAAGTTGGTGTGGGTAAATAAACGAAAACTGGAAGGGTGTCCAGGAAGTGTCATAATATCTCCAGGACGGCGGATCAAATTTATTAGTCAGTACCAATCGGTGTTTGAAGTGTTCGAAAGAATTGATGATATGGTTTGTAACTGACGACAATTCCCCTGGTTTTTTCGGGGGTGGGGAGCGCGGGGTTTGCGTCCCTTTTACGCCCGCCAGTTCCAGGGCGGCATTTTCGATGAGCGGCAAAAGGTCTTCGACGGATCCCTGGTGATTGCGTGTGACCGCCCGAATTATTTCGGTTGTTTCGATGTCGAAAAGCCGGATGTCCAGGGTGTAGCTGGAACCGAATTTTCCCACCATGCCGCCAACCATTTGTCGGACCCCCAGAATTTGTCCCGCCTCCACCATGCATTCGTTGGTGAAACATCCCGCTTGCTGGAAACCCTGCTCGCGCATGATTGTTTCCATTTGGGTGCGTTCGACGATTTGGTAATGGTCAACGCCGACTAAAGCGGATCGTAACCTTTCGGTCAGGATTTCGGCTTCCTGTGCCGGGACACCTTTCCCCTCCAGGGTAAGGACGGCAATCGTTACGGTTGAATCGTCCGTTTGCGCCGGGGCAAACCATCCGGGAAGAAACAATACAAGTATAAAAAGAGTTGTTTTCATAAATCACCATTATTGTATGCTTTCGGGAAGATATTGCTTATTTGGGAATTCAATACGTGATGAAACGCACACGTAAAAGACAAGAAAAGCTGAAAAAGGACATATTGACGGGGCAACGGACCGGAAAATTATTACGCGCATTCAGCAAAATAACATTTAAGGTTGTCTGAATATTCACCACAATAAATCTTATTCATACCGTTTAAGAAGCGGTATATTTCAACAATGAAATAGTAGGTATTTTAAACAAGGAGAAACCGGAATGAAATACATGCGAATAATATTTATCCCATTTTTGTTGATCTGGTGGTCTTGTTCGACTATCTCTTTTATACCGCGTGAGGGTGGAGCCGCCAAGTTTAATTTAGCTACGGTTGACTATGTCGAAAACCAGATCAACGCGCAAACCGAAGAAATCTTTACCAAAGTGACGCAAAATTTTAAACCGATCATCGATTCGCTTTTAGTGGAAGACCGTGCGCGCCTTGCCCAATTGGAAAGTCTTTTGGCGGAACAGGAAGCACAGGTACAGTCTTTATCAAATACCGTGGACAGTACTTATGTTTCTATGAATGCCATAGCCAATAAAGTCCTGAAGGATATTTCCGGAGTGAAGCGCACAACAACCGATTTGCAATTATTGTCGGCACAGTTGTCCGAAAGAATGGATAACTTGTCAAAAGAAACTTTACAGGAATTGCAAAAAGTACTGGCAACGTATTTACAGGAATCATCCGCGGCCGGTGATAAATAATCCGGGTTAAATCCCCGGTTCATCGGGATTATGGCGGACGGATTCACTGCCGGATTTTACGCACAGCGTCCTCCTTTTTTCCTGCGTTTTCCCTGTTCGGACTGACTTCTATATTCTCACAAAATAGGGTAGCGCAATTAGAATAATACCGACGACAATAAGCATGTGTACGTTCGATATGAAATAAGGCAGGACAAACAACGCGATACCGGTAAGCAGTGGAATTACGGCCTTTTGCTTTCTCCCGTAGGTAAAAAATCCGAGGCCGATTATCCCAAATATCATTCCCCAGATAAATAATGATGTATTTTCCATTCCGGAAGTTAACGCTTTTTCTCCCGACTAAATACATAACTTAGTCATGCCGTTTTTGGCGTCGCAGGAATGACTATTGCTCTTCTTTAAGGAAAAGCCCCAATTAAGGGGCTTTTTTATGAGAACGAGTGTACGCCAGGGAGGAATCGAACCCCCAACCAATGGATTAAGAGTCCACTGCTCTACCAATTGAGCTACTGGCGCATAAGGCTATTAAAAAGCGCCGGAAAGTTACTTGCGTAAGTCAGGAAAAGGCAAAACAAATTGCTTGGTAACTGAAATCGAATGCTCCGGGTGACTGAATGGCTTTCTCCGGATTGCAAACTGTTTTCGCAACAGTCGCGATTGTAAATTGTATTAAACAATTTGCAACAGGAGGCAACCGGATGAATGAATCAATATTTCAAGCCTGCTTCAGGTTGTTCTTATATTTTGGAGTATGGGTTGTGGTGGTGGGTTTTGTTTATTCCCAGGAACTTGTTTCCGGTTCCCGGATTGGGATTGCAATCCATGGCGGCGCCGGGACGATTTTGAAGGAAAACATGTCCCCTGAAGAGGAGGAAACATATCGTGCCGAACTGAGGGAGGCATTGTTGGTTGGATACGAAATCCTGAAAGGAGGGGGCAGTAGTCTGGATGCCGTGGAAAAGGCAATCAATATTCTTGAGGATTCCCCCTTGTTTAACGCCGGGAAAGGGGCTGTTTTCACCAATAGCGGGACCAATGAGCTGGATGCTTCGATCATGGATGGAAAAACACTCAACGCCGGGGCGGTGGCCGCGGTAAAACACACCAAAAACCCGATCAGTCTGGCGCGTCTGGTGATGGAAAAGTCTCCCCATGTCATGCTCGTGGGCGAAGGAGCCGCAGTGTTTGCTGAAAAACTTGGTATGAAACCGGTCCCGCAGGAGTATTTTTATACCGAAAAACGTTGGTTGCAGTTGCAAAAAATAAAGGCCAGGGAAAAATCCGTGGCACCCGATAAGCCGGTTCCACGGGGGTCACAATCCAGGACGGAAAAATTCGGAACGGTAGGAGTGGTGGCCCTGGATCAGGATGGTAACCTGGCGGCCGGCACTTCCACGGGAGGAATGACCAACAAACGCTTCGGCCGCGTCGGCGATTCGCCGATTATCGGCGCCGGCACGTACGCCAACAATCAGACCTGTGCCGTTTCGGCAACCGGTCATGGGGAATATTTCATACGCGGCGTGATTGCGTACGATGTATCGGCGCTTATGCAATACGGCGGACTTTCCCTCGCCGAGGCCGCCGATAAGGTCATCAGGGAAAAATTGGGCGCAATGGGGGGGAGCGGTGGTATTATCGCGATTGACAGGGAGGGGAATATCGCCATGCCGTTCAATACGGCAGGGATGTACCGGGGATATATGGATCGCAATGGAAAGCCGGTTATTCGGATTTACCGCGATTGAGAGCACAGGCGCATTGAAAAAAAATGTCCCGGCAGCACTTTTGTAGTTGCGTAAAAATTACGGGCCAATGTATCTTTTCCTTACTCCGTTAGCAGGATTCGATTGAAAAGAATTCGATAGCAGGAGGTTGGCAAGTGAAATAGCCGGCCCGATGGCAATGGATCGGCATCTATCTGAAAAGGCTCCGTTTTGGCGATCGGAGCCTTTCCTATTTTTAATAATAACAAAATAATACAACCCCTTCTCAGGGCTTGCCGGAGACAGCGCCCACGACACGAAAACCGGCCTGATTATTCATTTCATTATCCGGGAAAGTCAGCCCGGATGTGGGTCCGGAAATGGAACTCCCGGATAAAACCCACGTAATAACGTAGATAGAATTCCTCACTATTCAATTTATTGGTAAATTCAGGTTGATCTTTGACAATGGGGGCGACCGGTTTCGACGGGATAAAAACGCTGTTAAACGGCATGTCGAGGTCCAGGAACCTCGTAAATAACCTGGAAAACACAATAAGTGCCGATTACGGCTATATGGCTGCTGCTTAATATAGCATAGCCCGTCCTGAGTATGATTTGTCTGTGGTTGTACTCAAGGGCGTCATCAACACAGGCTGGTCCCGAAAGATGCTCGTGCAATCGGGATGAGAAATCAACGGGCTGGTTCCGTTCGGCTTGGGTCTCCGGAAGCCGACGGAACGACAATAATCCGGAAGACTAAACATGTAGATGTTTTTCAGGGTTTTATTTCGGACGGGAGTTCGACTCTCCCCGCCTCCACTGATGTCGCGGTGGTTAAAACCGCCGCGGGGATATTTTTCAGCACCGATACAGGATTCGTTTATACCGCATGTTTACATTTTAATCAATAAAGTCAATAAAGGATGGGAATTATCGATCCCTGGACCGTAGCGTACTGGTGTATAGCCTTATATTCCTTTTATTCCGCACAGTTGTGTCAACTCAGCACAACAAGATCATTGATGAAGTAAATGGCTCAGGTAAATTAATGAGTCAAAAAGTGGAAATGGACAACTTTTGAAACAAATATGTATATATTTTTTCCCCCAGATTATT
This sequence comes from Fidelibacterota bacterium, assembly GCA_027021785.1. Taxonomy (GTDB): domain Bacteria; phylum Fidelibacterota; class Marinisomatia; order Marinisomatales; family JAADGP01; genus JAADGP01. The sequence continues at coordinate 4,516 of JALUTR010000026.1, forward strand.
ATGGGGAAAAATCTCCACCCTTCACGTCTGAT
>JALUTR010000027.1 GCA_027021785.1 Fidelibacterota bacterium
TTCTATATTTCGTGAAAGATTCAGGATTTCCTCCCGGCGTTGATGAAAGAATTCTCCGCGCAGCTCGATAATTCCGGCGGGGTAATTATCCGCAATGCGGCGACAGGCCGGACATACCGTTTCGTTGGTCCTGACGGCCGGATCATCCCACGACCACCTGCCATTGGTGAAAACCGCGCCACACCGGGAACATTGAGTAGGCTCCGGCCATTTACCGGCCATTCGATAGGTGTCATGACGATGCTCTTTAATTAAACGGTCTTTCCTTCCGAAATTGCCTTTATCCATGTAGCGTTCTCCTTGATAAAGAGATTCGAAGATTCCATTGTCCGACGACAACAGACAAATAAAATATTCTGACTGTCAATCAGGAATAATACGGCAGCTTAATGGGAAGCAAACTTCATTACCTTTGGTTTAACCAGGCGCTCGAAATCCTTGTAAGTCATCTTTATTAATTCAGTATGGGAACCGGCATTGAAGGCTATTTCCTCATCCGCGGCCAAACTTTCGGTCGAGTACACTTCCAGTCCATATAGATTACCGAAAGGCGGCATGGCTCCTACTTCGCAATCGGGAAAATTATCCTTGAATTCCTGTTCGGTAGCCAATTCAACCTGCTTTGCGCCCGACACCTCTTTCAATCGTTTTAAATCGACCTGGTAGGATGCCGGTAACACCGCCATCGCCATCTTTCCGTCGATTTTCACAATCGTTGTCTTGGCCAACTCCTTTCCCGATACGTGTGCCGAAGCGGCAATTTTTTGAGCAGAGTAAGCCGGTGAGTGGGTTATTATGGAATATGCTATTTTATTCTGGTCCAAATACTCAAGCAACTTTTTAACCGCCATGAGGGCCTCCTTCCTGGTTCTAAAATATACATCTTGATCTCGATGGACAGGAAAGATGCCAGTGGGGAACGACTATCTTTTGAATATGATGTCTCACGGGTAAATCCTCCGTCAGTTTACGTTCCCGCGGGGTGACATCCCGATCCGGAAGTGAATTTTTTACATTTATCCATTTCTGTAGATGTGGATTTGTCGGAATAAATCATAATCAAGTGAATGGTGATTGCATAATGTAAGGCGTTTCGGATCATGAGTCTTATCTGTCCGGTAATAATTTACCTGATGGAACTGTCATTCTCAACCTTCGCGGTGTCGATAATACAAATCGGGTATCGATTATGCAATCGAGTCCGGTGTTTTTTTATATTCTGTTTCCCGCCTGCGGGATCAGGAAAGGATCCGGACGACAACGGAATCCGCGGGTGGTATCACGCCCGGGGATAGGGAAATAGATCCAGCAGGGATTGAACTTCGCCGCGTTGATCTCTGAAAATGATATGTTCCCGGGTAAATTGCGTGTAATTGTCAAGGCCGGTTGCCGCCGCCAGGGAATTCAAACCGTTGCGTAACGTTACGATATAATTGAGTACGCGCCACTGTTTCTCTTCCACAACCAGGGCTTTTTGATGGTGAGGATCGGTAGTGGCTACTCCCACGGGACATTTGTTGGTATGGCATTTCTGGGCGCCAATACATCCCACGGAAATCATCATGCCACGGGCAATATTGACCAAATCGGCGCCCATTCCCAAGGCAATGGCAATCCGGTCCGGCGCAAATAATTTACCACTGGCAAATATTTTTACACGGTCCCGCACCCCATATTTTCGCAAGGCATTGTCCAGATATAATAACCCGGAGTGAAGCGGTAGTCCCATTGTGTCGGCCATTTCCTGGAAGGTAGCTCCCGAACCGCCTTCTCCCCCGTCGATGGTAATTGCGTCGGGGCCGCGATTTGTCTCGGCCATCATTTGCGCCAAACCATCGGCCGAGTCGGGGCCGCCCATAACGATCTTAATGCCAATCGGTTTTCCGCCGACGCTACGAAGTTCATCGATAAAATCGAACAAAGTAGGTAGGTCATGAAACTGATAATGGCGATTCGGGGAATCGATATTCTGCCAGGGAGTTACGCCGCGGATGGCGGCGATTTCCGGCGTAACTTTGCTACCTTCCACATGTCCGCCGCGGATTTTCGCACCTTGCGCCAATTTCAATTCAAACATCCGGACCTGCGGATTTTCGGCCTTGGCCCTGAATTTCTCCCAACTGAAACCACCATCCTTGCTACGCACACCAAACAGTCCCGGACCGATTTGCATTATGACATCGCCTTTGCCCAGGAGGTGGTATTCCGCCAATCCCCCTTCCCCGGTATGCACCCATGTTCCGGTGGCTTTCCCCAGGCCCAGACTTATAGCGCTGATCGCCCGGGAACCCAGGGCGCCATAACTCATGCCACTCATCCCCACCACTCCCCGGACTCGCCAGGGCTGTTCGCATTCGGGGCCGATTACAATCGCATCTTCCTCGTGTAAAATCCAGGGGCACACGGTCACCTCTTCCATGTGTTCCTTCCGGGAAAACAAACCTTCCGTTCCAACGTATCGATAAGTATTTATCAATGGTTCGGTAACTACCCGCATCTCCTCCCGTTGTTTCGGGAACATGGAATTACGGAGGTAAAACCCCGGTTTACTGAAATCGCGTTTGGATCCGAACGCGATCAAGGATTTCAAATATTTCCCGGAAATAACAATATTCTGGAAGTCAATGCGACTGAATGGTTTCCCCACATTATCCGAATCAAATATATATTGCCGCATTTCAGGGCCGACCATTTCCAGGAAATAGCGAACCCGGCCCAACAAGGGATAATTACGCAGGATCGAATGCTGCGTCTGTCGTTGATCATAGTAATACAGAACAATTAAAATGACCGGAGGAACGGAAACGAAAACAACAAATATCGTGAGTACAACGGTTAATAAAGTTTCCTGAAACATGGATGATCTCCCGTGGTTACTTTGTAAAGGTTAGGATAATTCCGGCAGCCGGGCAAGAATTAAGGATATATTTTCATCCCTTTTCAACCCGGTTCTATCTGCTTTTGGTAAAGAACTAATCGGCAAAATACCGGCATGTTTTTATCCGATTATTATCGGATTGCATAACAGGAGTCTCATTTTCGCCGATGAATCATTCGGACCGACCCCCCAAGACTACCGGCCGAAATACTCCATCACACAACGAAACCCGGTTTGAAAATCGGCCTTATACAAATCAAAAACCGAAGAGGAGGTTTGCGTGGAAATATCCCGGGGATTCGTGGTATACCAGGAGCCGCCGATCACGGTCTCGTCCCGCAGCCACTCGCGCACGTTCCCGACCATATCGTAACAACCGTACCTGCTCGGTGAATCCCAGGTTTGAAAATCGAGGCGTGATCGCCCATCATAAAACCCTACCGGCGTTGGACCATTATCGTACGGGTCCTGGCTGTCCCAGAAATTGGCCTGTTGGTATTCCACGTAATCACCCCAGGGAAACCGTTGCTGCAGATATCCCAGGGCGGCCCGATACCATTGCTCCCGTGTGGGAAGCTGCCAGCCGAAAAAATCCGCAAAAGCCTGCGCCCCTTTATAGGTTACAAAAAGTACCGGGAAATCACTTGTTCCCGGAGCGTTCGAGAAACGCTCACCATCCCATCGGAGGCTCTCCCAATTCCCATCACCTACTTTCTGATTAAAAAAGCAAAGCGCGTCTTCCAACGGAACCGACTCATCTTCAACATAGTACCCCACCCAATCGTTCGTAATGGATAATTGACCCGCCTCCAGGGCAAGATTGAGAAAATCGACGTACTGGGAATTCGTTACCTCATACTTCATAATATGAAATTTGCGCTCATCATGGTTGGCATTATTAATCTCTTCATGGTCCACCGGAACAGTAACCCATTCATATCGGTCAGGGGGATCAAAATGATCGTCGGCCGTAATCTTCCATTGCAAGTTGTCAAAATCGATTAACCACCATTGCTCCCTGGGAATCTCCCAGGTGAGACTATATAAGTCCGGTTTCAGGGAATCGACAGCCGGTTCCAACCATAACAGCGGAACCGTTTGGGAGCGGATTCGATGACCGACATCACCTGAAATATTGCGGGGAATAAACCAATTTTGTCCACCGTCAAAACTGAGTCGGAAGTAGACAGATAGGAAATCGCCGTCCCGATCATATACATTGTATTCAAAAGTAAAATTGCTCCGGGGGTCAAATTCATTATTGCTATACGTTCTCGGGGTCGTTACAACCGGTCGGTAATTAATTTCATCAGCCCGGCAAAACGATAGTAATAAACCCCCAAGCAATACAGGATAGATTCTCTTAATCATTGTACAGATCCTTTTTATAAAGCCCCGATTCCCGATTATTGTATTTTTCAATTATCAACTTCTTAACCTGATTTATTCATGAGCTCATGAATAAATCACCCTCTGGGCCGCATGTCCCGATCGAATCGGGACTGCGGGGTTAACCCCGATATTATCGGCCTTCGGTGAATAATTCATCAGTAAAAAGGAAATGAATGTTAAGTGGTTATGAAACAATTAGATGCGATTATATCAATCTTTTGCTGATGAATTATTCAG
>JALUTR010000028.1 GCA_027021785.1 Fidelibacterota bacterium
TGAGGGATTACAGCGTAAAATTATTTTTGCTCTTGACTATTTTTACCGTAGCAATGACGAGATACCGGATTCGGTGCCTAAAATCGGTTATCTTGATGATGCCGTCGTCGTACGGTGGGTCGTCGACCAGACGATGAGTGAGTATTCACACAATTTCGAAGCGTGATTACGGTTCGGATACCGGTGGATTCGGGGAGACAAAATCCTCTTCTGTATATTGCCATTGACAAGTGCCACACCACCACGGTTTTCCATAATAGGAAGGTTGCTCTTCAATTAATTCCAATGGATTGCCACATTTCGGGCAATCACGATTGGTGCCGGACCTGGGCCATTGATAGTGAGGTCTGAATTTTACGGGTGGGTCCGGAATTTGATGATCTTTCATACTCAAAATTTAACGCGAAATTTATATATATAACCATAATGGCTTATTGTTGATGTCAAACCGAAATAATAAATTGCATGACCTAACCATTCGGAAAATACGCCGGGGGAGAAAGGAAGGAATGGAATGAGACCAATTACCATTGCCGTGGATGCCATGGGGGGCGATAACGCTCCTGATGTCGTGGTTCGCGGAGCTGTAATGGCAACCAAGGCAAATCCGGTGCATGTTGTTTTGGTTGGCGACCGTGAAAAAATTGAAAAGATTTTGCGTAAACAGGACTATTCACCGGAGGCAATTTCCATTGTGCACACTACACAGGAAATCGGAATGGAAGAATCGCCGCGCAAGGCCATCGAGGAGAAGCCGGATGCCTCGATCGTGATTGCCGCCCGGATGGTCTCGGAAAAAAAAGCCGATGCCCTGGTCTCCGCCGGGAGTACCGGTTCCGTCGTTTTGTCCGCCGCCAAAACGATCCGCCGCATCCCCGGTGTGCGTAGAACCGCTATTGCCACGGTTTACCCAACCATGAATGAACTGAAACGGGAAGATCATTTGGCGCTGATGGTGGACGTCGGCGCCAACGTAGTGTGCAACGCGGAGGAGTTGGTGCAATTTGCTATCATGGGCGGCGCTTATGTTTCCGATATCCGGGGTATCCCGGAACCGCGGGTGGCGCTGTTGAATATCGGCGAGGAAGCAAGCAAAGGCGGGGAAAAAATGCAGGAGGCCTACAAGTTGCTGCAACAATCACCCCACTTGAATTTTATCGGCAATATCGAGGGTAAGGATATCCTGCGTGGCATCGCGGATGTCGTCGTAACCGAAGGGTTTGTGGGAAATATTGTTATTAAGACTCTGGAAGGAGCCGCCCAAACCATTCGTCATCTTGGCAGAATTGCCTTTAAGGCGCGGATCGCGTGGAAGTTAGGATTGATCATGTTGCGGAAAGGGCTGGCGATGTTGAAGGAAGTCACCGATTATTCCGAATACGGAGGGGCGCCGTTGCTGGGCTTTGAGAAAATCGTCATTATCGCCCACGGCCGTTCCAACGCCAAAGCCATCGCCAACGCGATTAAACTGGCCGGAAAGTGCGTGCGCGACGATGTTTGCGGACAAATAGCGAAAAATATCGAAGAGTTCGAAAGCGAACCGACCCGCGAATACGATCGCCTGACACAGGAGTTTTAGCCCGATCAATCAGGACAGATAGTTTACAATTACCAAAAAAACCTTGATCCTGCAGGGGCTACTGACCCTGCAGACCGAACCGGTCTAAATTCTTCTAACCGGTAAGTTTCCATAGCAGCATTAAAAGCATGCCGATTAATATGGTACCCACGTATCCACCGATCGTTTTTTCTTTCCTGATGATACGGATTTCTTCGGTTTGACTGTCGTACAGTAATCGCACCGTAACCGTATCTCCCTCCGGCACGTAAACACGTTTAATCGCTTCCGGTAATTTCTGTTTGAGATACGGTTTGTTTATCTCGGGCGGCAAATAACTGATTTCGTGAATACCATTTATAACGGGAACCGGTTGTTTCAAAGGAGCGTTTCCAACAAAAATCCGGTCAACATAAAGCGGAGTCCCCAGACTGTCTGATATAATATTCAGGTATCCCAACCCCAAACCGTTGGAGGTATCGGCGGTCGTTCCGTACAAACCGGAGATAAGCAATACAATTAAACCCGACATGCGAATGAATCTCATACCGCAAGTTATTTTGGGATGGAAGAGATTGCCAATAATAAATTTGCAACTGAAATTAATTGGAATTTGAATGCGATTGCCTGAACTTCCCGGCGAAATTAGATGTCTGTAAAAACAATTTACTCATTCTTTCTTTCCGTCCTGGTCGTGGTTTCGTTAAGCTGCGCTTATTTCAATACCTTCTACAATGCCGAACAATATTTCGCGAAAGCCGAACAGGCACGCCTGGAAAAAATGGGGGAAAATCTACCGGCCTCCGCTATTGATGCCTATGCCAAAGTTATTGAAAAGTCCAACCGCGTACTGGAAAAGTACCCCAATACAAAATACAGAATCAGGGCTTTGTTGTTGATCGGTATGTCCCGGTTCCATCGCCAGGAATACCGTTTGGCCGTGAATATTTTCAAACAGTTGTACCAGGAGGGGAATGCTCACGAACAGTCCGAAGCGACCTATTGGTTGGCGCTTTGCAAATGGAAACTGGGGAAACCGCAACCGGCTCTTGATGATCTGCACGGTTTATTGGAGGCAACCGATGACGATCAGTTCCGGTCGAAAATCTATTTGTCAATCGCGGAAATAAATCTCGATCTTAATAATGATCGGGAGGCGTTAAACAGTCTGGAAAAGGCGGCCGGTTTTACACGGGAACGTTCCGAAAAAGGACAAATCTATTATCGGCTTTCCGAACTTGCTTTCGCTCGTAAGGATTATCCCCGCGCGCTCATGGCTTATAAAAATGTCCTGAAAAATTCCTCTTCCAAGAAAAGGATCGAGGAAGCCAACCTCCAGATTGTACGTGTTTATCGTTTGATGGGCGACTTCAAAACCGCCTCCAACCGAATAAAAAATATGCTGGTCGATGAATCGTTCAGCGCCATCTATGGCGATCTGGAACTTGAACTGGCGAAAATGTATTTCATCCAGGAGCTTAACGACAATGCCGTAACCAGGCTGGAATCCATAACGCTGGATTATCCGAAAACACCGACCTCCGCCGAAGCTTATTATTTGTTAGGTGAATATATGTTGCTGACGGATTGGGACCTTGAAAATGCCCGCAAGTATCATGCTCAGGTTTCCAAAGAAAGCCGAACATCACCCTTTGCGAAGTCGTCCCAAAAGCGGATCAAAGAGATCGATCAGTACCTGTCCGCCGAGGAACAGGCGCAAAACCTTCGCGAGCAATTGGAAAATATGGTTGCCGCTTTATTGGATACATCGGCGACCGATACCGTTGACACCGAACCGATAGACATTTCCAAAATCGAGGGGGACATCGCCGCGGCACTGTACTCCCTGAGCGAATTGGAAGCGTTTCATTTCGAACGCGGCGACCTGGCGATGGACCATCTCACGGAAATAATAAACGATTATCCCAATTCGGTCTTGCGCCCCAAGGCAATGTTCACCCTGAGCTATTTATTGGAAGAAAATGACGATTCATTAAAAGCTGACCGATACCAGCGGCAAATATTGTCGGAATACCCGAAATCCGATTTTGCCGATTACATCCGCAATAAAAAGAATCTTGCCGTGGAAGAAAGCGCTTCGGCCCGGTTATTGCGCAAAGCCGAACAATTATGGTATATGGATCCTTTATCAGCGCTGAATAATTATAAAACGATTCTAAAAGGCGACTCCACAAGCGAATCCTCCGCCCGCGCCGCTTATTTTCTTGCCTATCAATACGACCGGCTTTACCAGGAACCGGACAGCGCCTTGAAGTATTATGAATGGCTGTTGAAATACCAACCGGAAAGTGAACAGGGGCGATCCGCGAAAAAACAAATCGATTTCCTGCAATCACTTTTGGTGGCAACGCAGGCCGACACAGGAGACACACTGCGATGATTGTTGAAACCTGTACGGTGCTCAAAAACAAGCAACGAGCTGAAAATATCTGGCAAATGGAACTATCCGCACCCGGCATTGCGGCACAGTATAAGGGCGCCGGGCAATTCATCAATATTCTGGCAAACCGGGATTGGTCGCATCCCTTGCGGCGTCCCATGAGCATCGCCGCTGTGAAGGGGAGCACCGTTACCATCATTTACCGGGTTTTCGGGGTTGTTACCAAAATACTGGCCACTAAAATAAAACAGGATATCATCGACGTATTAGGCCCCCTTGGAAATACCTTCTCAGGGTGGGAATCAGCGGACCCGCCGGTTCTGGTGGGCGGCGGCGTCGGATTGGCCCCGATCCTGAATCTGTATCATGAATGCCTGGCAAAGTCCGTTAAACCGGTCCTGATTATCGGCGCCAAAACAGCCGCCGAACACTTCCTGAAACACGACCCGGGCAACCAGGTGTTCCTTACCACCGACGACGGCACACTCGGTAACCCGGGAACAGTCATT
>JALUTR010000029.1 GCA_027021785.1 Fidelibacterota bacterium
TTCGGAGACGCGTTCACCGGCTTCCACGGCGTCGAGACATGAACCCTTGGCAGTATTTCCATGGCCGCTTCATTGGCTGCCAGACCGTGTTTCCAGGTGGAAATCACCAGCGGACTGCCAACCGCCCTTTCTATCCCTGTCATTCCCGGGGCTCCCGAAACGACTGCGAATGACCCCAATATACCGGTACTAATAAATTGACGCCGTTTCATTTCCCGTTTATCCCACCGATCCGCTCCCGAACCCAGGCTTCAAGTCCGCCGGTAACAATCAACTCCTGGGCTGCCGCCCCCGGTGTCTTCAATGAATATTTCTCTCCATTCACCGTGATTCGCCCCCGTGAAAAATCAATCTTTGCCTGCAAGCCCGTGCGGATGGTCGGTTTTTCAGTCCCGAATTTTTGTTTTAATGCTTCTATCAAATCGGGCACTTCCAATACCAGAAAACCGTTGTTCAAAGCATTTCTTTTGTACGTTTGGCTGAACGATCCCGCCAGCACCAGTTGTATTCCCCGGTATTTCAACGCCGTGGCCGCCTGTTCGCGCGAACTTCCGGTTCCGAAATTAAATCCGCCCGCCAAAATGTCACCCGTTTTTACAAGTTCATTAAACCCAGGGTCATAATTTTCCATTACAACCTGCGCCTGTTGATCGGGCGTAAAGTCGTCGATATAAGTGTATTTTCCCGGATAAATTCCATCCGTGTTTAAATTGTCCTGGGGACAAAAAATCAATTCTCCTTCCACCGTCGTTGGAAAGCCGTCCAGCAACGGCACCGACTCGGTTTTTCCATCCTGTGCCGGTTGTATTTCCAGCGCGGCCGCAACAGCGACAGGTTCGGAGGGACCGGGGCCGGTAATTTTCCCGGCTATGGCCGACGCGGCCACCACCGCCGGTGATGCCAGGTAGGCCTCCGCCTCCGGCGATCCCATACGCCCCTTGAAATTCCGGTTTGTGGCGGAAATACCCACTTCTCCGGCCTTCAACAACCCTCTCCCCAGACCGATACAGGGCCCACACCCCGGCGGCAAGGCAATCGCTCCGGCGGCAATCAATGTCTGCCAGTCGCCGCGTCGTTCACTTTCGGCCTGTACTTCCCGGGAAGCCGCCGCGATATAAAACTCGACTCCCGGCGCCACATGACGCCCCCTGACCACTTCCGCCGCCGCCGCTAAATCGGTCACGCGACTGTTTACGCACGACACTAAATAGGCTTTTTGAACGGCAACATTCCGCCGCTCCATTTCACTCACACCGGTCATTGTTTTCACGTGATTGGGGCCGGATACATGGGGCCGCACCGTTGTAAGATCGAGCGTTAATTCCCTGGCATACCAGGCATCCCGATCGGCAACCGGAAGGTTCCGCTCGAGCTCGTGAATTCGGCTCTCGTTCAGGCGGGGATGTTGTCCTCCCCCGTCCCGGTCGGAAGGCACGCCGACGAGCCCCCGGCGTTCGATAAAGGCGGCCCGTTCCTTCAACCACGCCAGGGTCTTTTCATCAATCGGAAATAACCCTGTCAAGGCACCCCATTCGGTCGTCATGTTGGCAATCGTCAGACGTTCCTCAATCGACAGGCTCTCAACCCCTTCCCCCGTAAATTCCAGGGCATGGTTCAGGACCTCGTCCCGGTTAAAATAGCCGGCCAAGGTAATGATCACATCCTTGCCGGTTACACCGGGTCGCAAAGCGCCGGTCAACACCACCCTGGCCACCGGCGGAATCTGCCACCAGGTCTGTCCCGTGGCCCAGATGGCGGCGGCATCGGTTCGGACAATCGGTGTTCCCAAGCATCCCAAGCCACCGTACATGTTGGCGTGGCTGTCGGATGCGACCGCTAAGACTCCCGGGAATGCGTACCCCTCCTCGATCATAATCTGGTGGCCGATCCCCGTTCCGGCGGGATAAAAATCCACACCCATCTCACGGGCGAAAGTTTCAATGGCGGCATATTTTTTCAGATTGGTTTCGCTTTTGTCCTGGACGTTATGATCCAGGGCAAACATGGGTTGGCGCGGATTCGCCATCCGGCGGGCCCCGATGGCCCGGAACTTACCCATTACCGCGCCGGTATTGTCATGGGTCAGTATATGTTCCGGACGGATGGAAATGAAATCGCCGGCGTGAACTTCCTGCCCGGCGGCGAGACCCACGGCATGTTTCTGAGCGATTTTTTCGGTCAGGTTCTGAGGCATAATTAATTCCCATATTTACGGTTGTTCGCCCAAATATCTCTTTCCTTCGCGGAGAAAGAAACGTATTCCCGCTTAACACCCACAATCGATAACGACAAAGATCGAAGGGCACGTTCGCAACGCGGATTATTTACCATTTCGGGACAAAATGTTTCGGTCTGGGCGCACACCACACGACTGCGGAAAATTATCATTTATTTTTTACCGACTTCAGCCACGGCAAAGGAATATAATATTTGGCATACCGTTTTCCTTGCCGGTCGATAAAGCCGCCACGCTCGTTTTCCACCATTACGGTTGCCCGTTTGGTGATACGGTGAATTTTACCCATAAGGGTTTTACCTTCAAAATCAAAAACGACCGAATCACCGACTTTCAAGTCATACTTCGCGCGCGCCTTCTCGACGTGGGTCACAAGATCGTGAGTTACACCGGCATGATTGAAAACCACCTTGCTGAGCTTCCTGAACTGCGGCCGGGAACAACTGGATTTTCCCTTCACGACCAGTTCCAGTAAGTGAATGATTTCATGTTCCATAATACGCATGACCGCTTCCAGGCGATCGTTGCAAGGGATGCCACTTACCACCACTTTCCGTGAAATGTCCCCAAAGGTTTGAAAGATCAGCGTCGTGGATAAACAAATTTCAAAGGCCCCCGAATTCTTCCAGTAAGAGGTTTTTCCTCCCGCTTTTGTCATTCGCTTGGATAAACGGAAGGAAATTCGTTCACCGTAGTGTTTACTGAAATAATCGTTAAAGAAATAATGATCGTACAAACCGAATAAAACCTGCAAGTCCAGGGAACTGATGCGGGTAAAATTTCCTTTATCCAGGAAGCGTGACCGGGAAAGAATCTTGTTGTAGATCGTTTTCGTCTTACGCCGGATATCTGCCGGTGGATAGGACAGTGTAAACAATCCTTCGGCAGTACGGATGCGTTTCGGTCCGGGTCTTCTGCGGCTGTTTTTTCTGTTCATGATGCGGTGTTACGGAAAATGGTCGAAGCCATACGATTATCCGGAGTTTACTTTTCATTCTGCAAAAAGATACATTCAAATAATAGTTGAACTTTAAGCCGGAATATCATTCCGATCCAAAACGAAGATGATGAAATCAGGAATAATTTGTATTTGACTTACCATTTGGCATTAACGGCGGGCGGATTGCAAGATCATTATCAGACAGGTTCACCGCCAAGGCGCCAAGGACGCAAAGGTTTGTTGAAGGGATGAAACGTTATCCGGCGCTATAAACAAAAACCTTAAACCTCTTCGCGTACTCTGCGTCTCTGCGGTTAACATGAGGGGAAATAAAAAAAAGGTTTTTTGGCAATCAGAAATTTTCAATAAAAATCCTTCGGGCCCTCGTGGTAAAATGACGTACAGGACTTCGTATTAAGAAACAATCAGCGCCGGCAGGCGGACAGTGCCGGTAAAGTTGGGATTATAATAGTTCACTAATTACTTACGGAATGGCCTCTGAATTCCCGGTGATATATTCCACGATAGCCCGGACAAATGCAGGCCCGTACTTTTTAAGTTTTATTGTTCCAACACCTTTGATCAAAGCAAATTCATCCATTGTGCCGGGGAAATAACGGCACATATCCTTCAAAACCTTATCCGGGAACACCGTGTACGCCGGCCTGCCATTGGATAACGTGCGGCGCAGGGATTTCAATTGTTCGAATAATTTCACGTCAAATGCATCCTCCGGTTGGTCCGCTTGTAACCTTGCAACCGGTTCGATGGTCGTTCCGGGAGTATCCTTATTCGGGGCCACGTCGTTCTCCAGGTCGGCTAAGGACCGGTCCCCGGACAAAACTTCCTTTCCTTTAGGCGACAGGAATAATGTCGGGTATTTGGTCGGGGTGCGGTGGAAATACCCCTGTTTTTCCATCCGGTTCAGAATTTCCGAAATGAGTTTCCGCGTAAGATGGGCATATTTGCCGTACCATTCGCCGTTCACCAGTTTCGTCGGCAGCCGTTTCGACCGGGACCCGGCCAGCGTTTTGGCCAGGACGCCGCCGCCGAATTCGCCGTCCACTTCCTGCGCAAAATTCAAAATGTCCAGCGCCAACTTTTTTACGTCGGGCTGCACTCCACGTTTACTCCCATTGCCCGATCGTTTACCTGTTTTTTCCCTTCCCTTCAATTCCGCCGGCGATTTCCAATGCAGGCACACATCGCAACCACGACAACTTTCCGAACGGCGGGGT
>JALUTR010000030.1 GCA_027021785.1 Fidelibacterota bacterium
CAGCATAAATGATTTCTGGCTGATGTCGTTTGATTCCGTATGACAGGCCCGACTGAGTGAGAATGTAATCTATAGGTAATTAGGCAAATGGGAGTTTTTGGATGTGGTATGTTTACTGTCTTGAGAATGTCGAAAAGCACTATTTGTATATTGGTTCGACGAATAATATTAAGAGGAGATTATATAAGCACAATCATGGTTTGTGCAGAGCTACAAGACCATATCTTCCTCTCACGTTGTCAACTTACATTGCTGTTACTACCGAACAAAAAGCGCGTACGCTTGAAAAGTATTTTAAAACGGGATCGGGTAAGGTTATACTAAAGAAACGAATTTTACAATCCGAAGCCCCCGCACGGGCGTAGGACTGTTTACAATCCGAAGTCCCCACAGGGGCATAGGATTGTTTACCATCCGACCGAAGTCCCCACCGGGGCGTAGGATTGCCCTCCCTCTCCGCCATACTACGCAAATAACCTCCGGTGGAGGTTATTTGACTTCGTATGGCGGGCCAAACTTTGCAAATGACATCTGGAAAAGATTATTTGTCTTCGTATGGCAGGCCGGTCTTCATAAACGATCTTTGGTGGAGGTTATTTGACTTTGTATGGCGGGTCATACCGCGCAAATGACATCTGGAGAAGATCATTTGACTTCGTATGGCAGACCGGTATGCGTAATGATTTCTGGTGGAACTCCTGCAGATTGATGGTCTGGATAATCCCGTGTTTTTTGAATAGCCGCTGATAATTTTATTTTGTTTTCAGAATTTTGGCGATGGCCATACTGGTGGTGCCGGTGGATTTCTGGACCCGGTTGGGCCCGGAACCATCGGAATAATATATGAAAGGGGAATCTTTGCGGCGATACGACCGGGACATTAAAATATGTTTATCCTGAACTTGCAATTAATATAAAGGAAAATATAATTGTCCCAATTGAAAGGTACATAGTAAGTCTGAGTAAAGGCTATTTTCTCCAGTGCGATTACAGCTCTCTGATCAAGATTAGATTTAATATTTATACTATCCGCTGGTTCAGGTGTAGAAAATTCAATAATCGATAATTTCTTTTTTATTTTTGTTGGTTTGTGATAACTAACATTTCTCACGCATAATAGTCTTCCTATAGTATTATTTAGAATAGGGTTGTACAATATCGATCAATGGTTATTATTCAAAAAATGGTTTAACTTGGTATTTCATGATATCTTGTCGCCTTGCCCCGATTTAAATCGGGGCTTCTTTTGGTATCCCGCAACTGCGGGAAAAAGTACGAATCAAGTTAATTTCAATAGTAAGACAGTTTTTGAATAAGCACCTCACGTCGCAATCCGCAATATAATACCTTTAGGGACGTTTATCCGCCTCCGCCCGCCTCCCAGAGTACTTGTACGTCGGGCAGGCAGAAAACCGTCCCGGAAACCTTGGCACAAGAGAATATTTCTTGTAAGTCTGGCGTCCATTTCCCCGGCACTTTGAAAGTGCCGGGGAAATTTCTTCTTACTTACCCGGGAAAAATGAATGCTCCCGGAACGCCGGACCGGTTATTGTATTTTTACGAGACTATCATATATGAATCATAGTAAATTCCGGGCCTTGACGATGGCGCCGTTTAAAGCCAAGACATGGAGGCGTGGCAGAGCGGTTGAATGCACTGGTCTTGAAAACCAGCAAGGGTTTACGCCCTTCAGAGGTTCGAATCCTCTCGCCTCCGCATCGAAAACGCATTAAATATGTCTGTAAAATCCGTACGCGTCCGCTTTGCTCCCAGTCCCACCGGCGATTTCCACGTCGGCGGAGCCCGTACGGCATTGTTCAATTATCTGTTTGCCCGTCACCACAACGGCAGCTTTATTCTCCGTATCGAAGATACCGACCGCAAGCGTTTTAATCCCCAGGCAATGTCCTGGTTACTGGACGGATTGCGCTACCTGGGGTTGGAATGGGACGAAGGGCCGGAAGTCGGCGGTGATTTCGGTCCGTATCTTCAGTCGGAACGGCTTGATCTTTATCGCCGGAATTGTCAGAAATTGATCGATAGCCGACAAGCCTACTATTGTTTTTGCACTCCCGAAAGGTTGAAATCCGTTTCACAAGAACGTCAAAAACAAGGTCTTGACCCCGGGTACGATCGCCACTGCCGCGATATTGATTTTGACGAAGCCCTCCGTAAAGTTAGGAGTGGAGCGGCTCATACCGTACGGTTCAGGACGCCCCGTGACGGGAAAGTAATCGTGCGGGACCTGATCCGCGGTGAAATCCAATTCGAAAATGCCGTTTTGCGGGACGCGGTTTTATTAAAATCCGATGGGACGCCGACTTACCACCTGGCCAACGTAATCGACGACCATTACATGGAGATCAGTCATATTTTACGAGGCGACGAGTGGGTTAGCAGTCTCCCGTTGCACTGGCATCTTTACCGGGCTTTCGGTTGGGAACCTCCCGTCATGGCCCACCTGCCAATCATCCTGAATCCCACCGGAAAAGGGAAGATGAGTAAACGTGAACAACGGGCGCCTGACGGCAAAGTAATGCCGGTTTTTGTTCGTTCGTTCAAGGAACTGGGTTATCTTCCGGAAGCCATGGTGAATTATTTGGCGCTGTTGGGGTGGAGCGTCGACGGTACAACCGAATTTATGACCCGGGAGGAACTGATTAAAAACTTTTCCCTGGAACGGGTGAATGCTTCACCGGCAGCCTGGAATTATGAAAAATTGCTTCATTTTAACGGACATTATATTCGGCAATTATCGGTGTCGGAATTAACCGACCGACTGCTGCCCTATTTATCGGCCGCCGGGTTTAAAAGTGATCGTGAGAAAATGCTGAAAATCACGCCCCTGATTCAGGAACGCCTGAGTGTCCTGAGCGAAGTTGCCGAAAAAGTCGATTTCTTTTTCGTTGAACAATTACCCGATTACGATCCGAAAGAGCTGATCCCCAAAAAAGGCGATGCGCAAACGGCCCTGTCGGCGCTTAAAAAAGCCGCGGAAGTATTGTCGGCCACTCCTTTTACGCGGGAACGGATTGAAAATGTTTTGAGAGAATCCGCCCGCTCGTTGGAATTGAAAGCAGGTCAAATGTTCCAACCTGTTCGGGTAGCGGTATGCGGTCGAAAAGTGGCGCCCCCCTTGTTCCAAACCCTCGAAATATTAGGTCCTGAGATCGCCCTGGAGCGAATTCGATTGGCAATCGATAAACTGCAGCAACAACGCGTTTAATTTCACCCGCGTTATTTTACCATAATGATTAAATTAACCCACCGAGTATCGGTTTTCTGCTTCCGGATAAATAATTCGATAACATCTTAATATCAATCACGGTAATGGACAATACTACGAAAAACTCATCACGCAATAACCAAAAATCGACTTCGGATCGTAAAGCGGTCGTGGACAACAAACCTCCGTATAATTTCATCAAGGCCATCATTGACGAAGATTTGAAAACCGGAAAATACGAGGGCCGTGTTCATACCCGATTCCCTCCCGAACCTAACGGGTATTTGCATATCGGTCACGCGAAATCAATCTGTCTTAATTTCGGCATAGCGGAGGAATACGAAGGAGGCCTGTGTAATTTACGGTTTGACGACACCAATCCGATCAAGGAAGAAGAGGAATACGTTCAATCCATTATTGATGATGTGAAATGGCTGGGCTTTGATTGGGGTGACCGGCTCTATTACGCTTCCGACTATTTCGAACAAATGTACGATTACGCGGTGCAATTGATAAAGTCCGGAAAAGCTTACGTTTGTGATCTTAGCGCCGAGGAAATACGCCGATTCCGCGGGACGTTGAAAGAACCGGGGAAGGAGAGTCCCTACCGGAATCGTTCCATCGAAGAAAATCTCGATTTATTTCAACGGATGCGCGCCGGGGAATTCCCCGATGGGTCCAAGGTCTTACGAGCGAAAATCGATATGAAATCTCCTAATCTGAATCTGCGCGATCCGGTCATGTACCGTATTCTCCATGCCTCGCACCATCGAACAGGAGACGCGTGGTGTATTTACCCGATGTATGACTGGGCGCACGGTTTGGAAGATTCCATTGAAGGAATTACCCATTCCCTCTGTACGCTGGAATTCGAAGATCACCGGCCCCTTTACGATTGGTTTTTGGATGCGCTGGGTATTTATCACCCGCAACAGATCGAGTTCGC
The DNA here is from genome assembly GCA_027021785.1 of Fidelibacterota bacterium. GTDB lineage: Bacteria > Fidelibacterota > Marinisomatia > Marinisomatales > JAADGP01 > JAADGP01. The sequence continues at coordinate 4,173 of JALUTR010000030.1, forward strand.
CCGGCTTAATTTGAGTTACACCGTTTTGAGCAAACGAAAATTGTTGCAATTGGTCAATGAAGGTCACGTCAGCGGTTGGGATGATCCCCGGATGCCGACGATCTCCGGTTTCCGACGGCGGGGGTACACGCCGGAGTCAATCCGCGACTTCGCGGAGCGGGTGGGAATCGCAAAACGCGACAATATTGCCGATATCGCGTTGTTGGAACATGCGGTGCGGACTGATCTGAACAAACATACTCCCCGGGTGATGGCCGTGTTGGATCCTCTGAAAGTGGTTATCGTGAACTATCCCGAAGACCAGGTGGAGGAAATGGAGGCAATCAATAATCCCGAAGATGCCGCAATGGGTACCCGCATGGTGCCGTTTTCACGGGAAATTTATATTGAGCGATCCGATTTCTTAGAAGATCCTCCGAAGAAATATTTTCGGCTGGCGCCGGGACGGGAAGTTCGCTTGCGGTACGCTTACTATATCACATGCGTCGATGTAATTAAGGATGCCGATACCGGTGAAATCGTGGAATTGCATTGTACGTACGACCCGCAAACACGGGGTGGTTCATCTCCGGATGGCCGCAAAGTGCGGGGAACAATCCACTGGGTATCGGTCAAACATGCGATTCACGCGGAGATTCGCCTCTACGACCGGCTTTTTACCGTCCCCAACCCCGGTGCGGAAAAAGACTTCAAATCCTTTTTAAATCCCCATTCACTGGATGTTTTGACCAACTGCAAGCTGGAACCCAGCCTTAAGGATGCCTCACCGGGAAGCCGTTACCAGTTTGAGCGACAAGGGTATTTCTGCGTGGATACCGTGGATTCGACCCCGGAACGATTGGTCTTCAACCGAACCGTACCCTTGCGGGACACCTGGGCCAAGATTGAAAAGGCTCAACGTCGAAAATAGCGGTTCCGTGATGAAATCCGCTGCAAATCAATTTTACGCTGGAAAAACTTTTATAAATCGGCTATATTGACCGACCATGAGTCGCCCTTATTATCGCTTACTTATTTTAATCCTGGTTGTTTTTTCGGGGATTGGACTGGCATCTCCGGACGTATATTTGTACCTGATCAAATTTGAAAACATCAAAAACGATCCCGGTACGGAATGGTTGCGAACGGGATTTACCGATATGGTATCTGAGTTCCTGAGCGACGAGGAAGGGGTGCATATCCGTGGGCAGGATGAGTTGGAAAAGATTATGAATAATCGCAATTTACTTCTGCATCAGCCCCGGGGATCAAAAAATTTCCTCTTGTTGGGAAAGTATGACCGGTCGCTGGATGAAATACAAGTGCGGATTCAACTGATCAATATTGCCAATTGGGAGGAAGTCGGGGCGCGTAAAATTTCCGGCTCGTATAATGAAATACCGGCCCTGGGGAAAAATTTGGCTACCGTTGTCAAAGCGCTGTTGTCGCCCTACTTACCGAAAAAAAAGAAAACCGCCGGCATTTACCCGAAATTTGTGACTCCTCCGCCGACACCCAAAACGGATTTCGCCGCCAAGGGCGCGAAGTTGACCAAGTCAATCGATGTAGCCATTGATTTGTTGGAAGAATCGATGGATCTGGCCATCGGGGCCCGTGAAAAGCCTCCCGAACGTCCCGAAGGCGCCGAAGGCGAGTGGGAACTGGATTTGAATGTCGATAACGAGTTCGTGGAAAACCCCGAGAATTCCGCCAATACGGAAATGTTAATGCGGGTCCTCGATAATCTGACCAAAACACCGTACCAAATCCGGTTGTCAAAACCAAAGTTTGAGTACAACCAGGATAATGACAGCATTATGAACGTCATTTTTCCCGTTACCTATTCGTTGAAGGAAAATATCATCAAAGACATGTTAACGACGTTGCCTTATTCCGGATTGAAACAGGACGGGTCGTTAACGATTTTTTATTTTAATAAGGATAAATTTAATTTCCCCGACGAAATGGTGGATAAAATCCGTTACGGAAACTACCGCTCCGTACCGGTAATTCAATTCTTCAATGAAGACGGGGATCCCGTGGTTGTTATTGTTGATACACCGGAAATGTTGCCGGATTTACGTTTACCTGAAAATGTGCATTTTATCACTACGCATTATTTTTCTCCTTTAATCGATTTTACCCTGGGTGGTTGGTCGATGCAGATCGCCATGGAATCGGTTGATATCCCGGTCAAATATCAATTTACGATCGGCATCGATGATGTGAAGGAATTGTCGCGTATACGTTTAAAATTCGTGCCCCTGAAAGATTTGCAATCGTTCCTGAATAATATCCTCTGAATTCATTTTCATTGTGAAAGTCCGTGGACCATCCGGGGAATTATAATACGGTTTAAGCAGGCGCAGGTCTGTCCTGAAAACACAAAGATAAACAGGAAATATAACCGTCGGGAAATCCATAAGGTGCAATAGTTATTACGTTTCACAGATCACGTTTCACGCATCACGTTTCACGTTTCAATCCCCCCATATTCGTTGAAATTTTGATTATTTATAATTAGCCTGAATTATTCGGATTTAGTATCTTTGACCCCGGCAAAATCGAGCCCCGAACGAGTTTGGAAAGAGATTGGATGGCGAGCGGAACCGGCTTTAAATTCGCCGCGTTGATTTTTGGTAAATAGCCGGTTTTGGGGAGTCGTCTAATGGCAAGACTGCGGACTCTGGATCCGCCAATCGGGGTTCGAATCCCTGCTCCCCAGCATTGGCCCGTTCGTCTAGTGGTTAGGACTCAGGACTCTCATTCCTGCAACAGGGGTTCGACTCCCCTACGGGCTACAAACGTTTTTTGATAAACATAAAACGGCCGCGCGAAGTTTCCGTGAGGCCAGTGAGACAATCATATGCACCCGTAGCTCAATTGGATAGAGCGTCTGGCTACGGACCAGAAGGTTGAGGGTTCGAGTCCTTCCGGGTGTGCGATTTTTCGGTTTGACATAACCGCTGTTCATGGTTTGGTAGAGTAAGGATCGCTGTCCGACCGGTTATACTTTCAGGTTTGTCGCCCATTTTCCCGTGTACATTCCCAGGCTTTCATTTTTTGGTCGATCGAAATGAAATATTTGAGCAGCAACAAGCTGTCCCTGATATTGTACTCAATATCCCAAAATGTGAGGCGTTGATTGCCGAATTATATTCGATTTTCTTTCCCTGAATGTGTGTTTATATTATATATTATAATAATATTATAAAGCATTGCATTGTATCTAAGGGTAATTTTATATTATGGAGAGGTTAACTTCATAACGAGGTAAGGGGTTTCCTTGAATAACAATATCGCGAGTAATACGTCTAAATACGAGGACGTCATGTCTGCTGCTGTAAGTACGCGGAAAAGTGATCTTTTCCGCTATCCCACATATTTCATAACTATTTTTGTTTTCTTTATTTTCATGCTTCTCCCGGCATCGTCTTTAAGGGCTCAAGATGAATACGATGAGGAAGGGGATGCGGTAGAGGTTTTTTGGGGAGATGAGGAGGACACCACTTACTACGAAGATGAATACTACGATGAATATGGTGACGAAGACACGACCTATTACGAAGATGAATATTTGGACGAATATTTCGATGAATCGGAATACGATACCAGCGCCGAAGACACATACGAATATGGTGATGAATCGTATGCGGATGAAGAAAGCGCCGATGAACTCACGGATACGGAATTGGCCGATCTGGCAAAAAGAATGGGATTTACAATCAGTTTTAGCGGCGCCTCTCCCGGGTTTGTAAATCACGCTTTGATGACGTATAATTCCTCCGTTGACTATCGCGTGGATGTCGAACTGCCGCTGCTTTTGCAAATACGTAGTGTGCGTTTCCGGTTTGGCGCTGAGATCGGAACCTTCAGTTTTAAAAATTACTTACCGGTAGGCGGTGAATATTCCGGTCTTATTATGGCCGGGATATTGACCTTTCCCGCCGGACCGGGACAGGTCAAATTAGGGAGCGGAATTGTTGGAAATCGCTTCGGTTTCATTGCTGAAAATTCATACGGTTTTGCCCTGGGCAATACATTAGAGATCCGCGTTGGAATTCGTTCGACTACCGTATCCAATGTGAAAGATACCAAGAATAACAACCTCGGTACTGTCAGTTGGATGGATGGATTGATTACCCTGGGGTTTAACCTGTAACATTGTTCCGTAGTATTTATCGTCGATAAACAAATGAGGAACCGTCCGCTTAAACATTTATTTATACCGTGGCGAAAATGCCTGTTCTTTATAAGCGTTGTCTCTATTTTACTTAATAACACGGTGTTGGCAAACATCACCGTCTCTACTACAACAAACGGTGATACTCAGGTAAACGGGTACTTTAATGAGACCAATTCCATAACGATTACCGTCACTCTGGATAACACCGGAAACGCCGACTATGACACTTTTAAAAACGGCGCTATCTATTTACAACTGGCATGGGCCGAAAATGGAAATGTTCCCACCACTTTCAATGATTTTGCCGAGACCGGACAGAGCTCGTTCGGCGGTACGGTTTCCGCCGAAATAAACGTCACAAATTCGAATTTGGCAAATACCAACGGCACACCGGACCAGGATAATTTCGCCCTGAAAGTCGTCGTCATGAATAAAACCCTTAATCCCGATACGACAACAACAAAGGACATTACTTTTGAAGGTAGTAATTCGTATATAAAGTATGATGTAACGGATGCGTACTTGACTTCTTACTCTTACCCCGGTTCAAACTTTAATACCCAAAAAGTTGTTTATTCCCTTAGTGAGAATTTAGCCGATGCTTTTTCCAGTACGGTGGAATTTACCGGCACGAGCGGCACCGACAACGGGACAATCCACAGTTACACCCTTGGAAGCCAGGCCGCCGATGAAAAACAGACCGGTGGCACCCGAACCGTAACACTTTCAGGGCAGCTTTCGAATGGGGACCTGGTTCATGATAATTATTATTCCCTTACTTTTACGCTGCGCGATGCGGCCGGGAATTCCAGAACAACTACGTATACAAATCTGTATTACGATACGCAAAGCGCCACCGTCACCGGCGTAACATCGTCCAAATCCAGCGGTACGTATGGGATTGGTGAAGATATCCCGTTTACAGTCTCCTTTAGTGAAGCGGTAACAACCTCCGGGGGAAACATTTCCCTGAGTTTTAATAGCGGCGCTACGGAAACCATAACGATAAGCAATTCAACCGAAGGCAGCGGTACCTATACGGTTAGTGAAGGAGAATCGACCAGTGGGTCGGCTTTAAGCGTAACGTCCCCGTTAACGTCTACCGGAAGTGTCAAAGACGCCGCCGGGAACGCAATGAGCGGGTCGGATTTTGATATACCAAACGGTCAGAATATCAATAATTCCAAAACGATTATCATCGACGGTGTCCGACCTACCATATCCAGTCTTACATCGTCTTCGCCGAGCGCCAGCTATTCCACCGGCGAAGACATCGATGTTACGATAACATTCAGTGAAGCTGTTACCTTATCCTCCGGGTCCAACCTGATCATTACCCTGGAAACCGGGAGCACTGACCGGACGGTTACGATTGCCGCCGCCGATATTGTCAATACCAATTCGGTATCCGGCACCTACACGGTACAGGATGGGGATGAATCCGCCGACCTGGCGGCTATTTCCGTAACCCTGGATGGAGGATCCCTGACGGATGGCGCCGGCAACGCGATGACCGATTTCAATATTCCTTCCAACCAAAATATCAGCGATTCCAAGGATATCGTGGTTGAAACCACCGCGCCGACGATAAGCAAGGTATCCAGTACGACCAGTGACGGTACTTACGGCATCGACGATGACGTGAATATCACGATCACTTTCTCCGAAGCGGTAACCCTGAGTGGTGGAAACCTGGTTATTACCCTCGAAACCGGTGACACGGACCAGCAAGTGATTATTTCCAGTATTAATAATTCCACCACCGCTTCCGGAACGTATACCGTACAGGAGGACGATCAATCCAGCGACCTGACGGTGACCGACATATCGCTGAGCGCGGGAACTATTACCGACAATGCCGGGAATACTATGAGTGATTTTACTATCCCGGGAGCCGCCAATTTGGATGATCTCAAAGATATTATTATTGAAGCCACCAGGCCGACCGTTTCTTCGGTTTCCTCGACAACCAGCGACGGCACCTACGGAATTGGCGACAATATAAACATTTCGGTTACGTTCAGTGAAGCCGTAAATCTTACTACCGGGAGCCTGGTGATCACCCTGGATAATAACCAAACCGTCTCCATTTCCAGCATCTCAAGCGATCTTACGGTATCCGGCACCTATACGGTGCAAGAAGGAGATGAAAGTTCCGATCTGGACGTTCAGAATATTACCGTCAGCGGCGGAACCTTAACCGACGACGCCGGGAATGCCATGACGGTATTTACCATCCCGAGCGGACAGAACCTGGCGGATGCCAAGGCGCTGGTCATCGACGGCGTAAGACCTACCGTCGATAACATATCATCAACCACGGATAATGGTAACTACAAAATCGGGGACGATGTGAATCTTACGGTAACTTTCAGCGAAGCGGTTTCTTTGGTCGGCGGTGACCTGGTGATTGAATTGGAAACCGGAACCACCGATCGAACGGTATCCATTTCTCCCTTCACTTCCGCCACTACCGCCTCAGGAACGTACACGGTCCAGGAAGGGGATAGCAATGACGACCTGACCGTTAATCAAGTCTACCTGACAGCCGGAAATATCGTGGATGCCGCCGGCAATGCCATGAGCAGCTTCTCGATACCGACGGGATCAAATCTTGACGACCAGAAAAATATTGTCGTGGATGGAATTTATCCTTCCGATTTCCAGGTAGGGAATATAACAGCCGCGGGCGGAACGGTCGTTGCCGATTACTGGAATAGCACAAACACCAGCTTGGAAGTTACCGTCCCCCTTGAAACGACCGATACAAGTCTGGTGGATGGTACGGTTCAACTGCAGGCAAAAATCGGGGCCAATACTTATGCCGATCTTGGCGCATCCACCGCTTTGGTTCAGAGCGATGTAACCTCAGGTTCGAAAACGATTACCGTGCAGGCTTCGGGAACCGCAGACACCGATTTCGAAGAGATTACCGGTTTTGAGGAAGGCACCGTAGTAACGATCCGGGCGATCCTTACGGACGCTTCCGGCAACAGCAAAACCGGAACCGCCAGCAGTACAACGATTACGATCGATCAAACCGCAGCATCCGTACAAAGCATTAGTTCGAGTTCGGCCAATACAACCTACAAAATCGGCGATGACGTAAACATAAAAGTCACGTTCAGCGATGCGGTTACCCTCACCAGCGGTAATTTGCTGATTACTTTGGAAACCGGCGACAGCGACAGGACGCTGAGTGTCTCCAGCGTGAGCAATATGACTACGGTTTCGACAACATATACCGTGGAAAGCGGCGAAAAATCCTCAGATCTGACCGTGAAGTCGCTTACGGTTTCCGGTGGATCGTTAATTGACGTGGCCGGGAATCCGGCTACCGAACTTTCCATACCCTCGGGATCGAATTTGGGCGATGCCAACGAAATTGTTATTGACGGTGTCGTGCCCTCCGATTTTACCGTCGGATCGGTTACATCATTGGGAGGAACGGAACAACCCGGCTATTGGAACGGGACAAACACAAGTGTCTCCATTATTACGCCTATAGCTAACGATACCAGTCTTGTGGATGGAACAATTCAATTACGCGCCAGCGTTGACGGCGGCAGTTATGAAAACCTTGGGAGCGCCGAAACAATCGCGCTGAGCGATCTCAGTGGCGACAAGACCATTTCTATTGCCGAAGCCGATTTTGAGAGTTTAACCGATTTTACCGACGGCAGTGTAATAACAATCACGGCGATTATTACCGATGCCGCCGGGAACAGTACTACCGGCAGTCCCAGTGCCACGACCCTGATTGTCGATCAGACTGAGCCGGCTAATTTTACCGTCGGGGATGTGACCCCTTTGGGAAATCCAGTCGTAAGCGGTTATTGGAACGGGACAAACACGGGCGCGCGCGTCCGTGTTCCCCTGGCTTCGGACGCCACCCTGGTCAATGGACAAGTACGGCTACAGGCAAAGGCCGGATCGGGTGGAAGTTGGCAAAGCATCGGGTCGCTTGTTACCGTGAAGGATAGTGATTTATCCAGCGGCTACATAGATGTAACCGCCGATTCCGGTGGAACCGATAGCCTGGACATCCGGGAATTAACCGGTTTTGGTGATGGTTACCGATTGTATTTCCGTGCCATCCTTCACGACGCGGCCGGGAATCAAACCACCGGAAGCGAAAGCGACTCAACCCTGTTGATCGATGAAACGGTTCCTTCCATCAGCAACATCACTTCCAGCAGTCAGGATGGACTCTATAAAGCCGGCGATACTGTAAATGTTACCGTTAATTTCACGGAAAATGTCTCTCTGGATATCGGGTCTGTCGATGTCCTGTTGAATGTGGCGCAGACGATTTCAAATACATCCGTCTCCGGTACCGATCAAATTTCTTTTGATTATATCGTCCAGGAAAATGATGAAACGGGAGAATTAACGGTTAACACGGTATCGGTTTCCGGTGGAAGTCTGTCCGATATCGCCGGAAACGTGGTCAACGATTATTCGATTCCCGGAAACTCAAATTTAAGTGATAACAGCGCCATTCAAATCGATGGTGTGTATCCGACGGATTTTGCTGTGGGGGAGATTAAAACGGTCGGGGGGAGTGTTGTTGACGGTTATTGGAATTCGACGAATACCGCCCTGGAAGTGGCCGTCCCTATTGATAATGATGCCAGCCTGGTTGACGGCGAACTTCAATTACGAACCAGTGTCGATGGCGGGAGTTTCCAGGATCTGGATTCTCCCGTTACGTTGGAAAACAGTGATCTGGCTTCCGATAAAACGCTTACTATAAGCGCTTCCGTGTTTGAAGGGATCAGTGGTTTTGCCGATGATGTTGAAATCACAATCACGGCCATAATTACCGATAAGGCCGGGAACAGCACAACCGGGACAGCCGGTGCTACCACTATTAAAGTTGACCAAACCGCCCCCGAGGCCGATACCGTCGGTGTAGTGACCACGTCGGGAGGCAATATTGTATCCTCCTTCTGGAATGGAACCAACAGTGGCGTTGTTGTCAGGGTTCCTCTGGATCAAAACGACGGTAGTTTATCCGGCGGAACCGTACGTTTGCAGGCAAAAGCCGGAATCACCAGCAGTTTTGAAAATATTGCCGTGAAGGAGTCTATTCAGGACGCGGATATTATTGCCGGTTTTATCGATGTTACGGCCGATTCCGGCGGGACCGACAGTGTTGATGTCCGTGAAATAAGTGGATTTGGCAATAATAAATTATTGTATTTCCGCGCGGTTGTTGAGGACGTTGCCGGTAATTCCGTAACTCATACGCAGAGCGATTCCACGCTGCTGGTTGATGAAATCAGTCCTTACGTACTTTCCGTTCAATCTCCCGACGCGGATATTGCCTATAACGCCGGTGATACCATCACCATCCAGGTATTGATAAACGAAAACATTACCCTCGATATTCCCGGCAATCCTCCTTACATAACGATGGATATCGGAGGCAGCGGAGCAAGCGCATCATATATTTCCGGTTCCGGTACGGATACATTGATTTTCCGCTATATTGTGGCCGAAAACCATTCCAGTGATGATTTGGATTATGTGTCCACGTCACCCTTGCAGTTGTACGGAGCGGATATCAGAGATTTGGCGGGGAATGAATTTATACCCACTTTACCAACCCCAGGTACTGCGGGGTCATTATCGGATAACAACGACATTGTTATCGATACGGAAGCTCCCACGGCTGCGATCACATTATCTGATAGCTTAGTTAATCGTGATGATACTCCCTTGGTTACGGTGACGTTCAGCGAACAAATAGTAGCTTCACCACAAATATATGTTGCCTTCGCAGGTGGCTCCACCCTGGATACGACCGATATGTTTCAGGTCGACAGCGTAACCTGGACTTACAGCCTAACGATACCCGACAGTAATGACGGGGCCGCTGCCATCAGTATTATTGGAACCGACCTGGCCGGGAACGCAATCACCGAAGATAATACATCCGGACGTTTTAAATTGACCTTAGATAATACCCCCCCCGCCGACTTCACTACGGGTACCGTTTTACCTAACGGAGATAATCCCGTCCCGGGTTGGATCAATGCGGCTACGGAAGAGATTCAAATTACGGTTCCCGTTGTCAGTCCCGAAACCGATCCTTCTCTTTACGGTGGTGGATCGGTAACAATTCAGATGTACAACATGGCCCGGGGGACCGACTGGGTTACTATCGGAACCGCCGACAGCATTCAAAATTTCGGCGATATTACTTTCCGGCGGTCGATTGACGAAATTACGTCCCAACTGGTGCCGGGAAGCAGCTTGATTGTCGGTGATTCGTTGTTAACGCGCGCCATCATAACCGACAGGGTCGGCAACCGGACTATCGGTGATTCCAGCGCAAGTGTTTTAACGTACGATCCGAACCCGTTACAGCCGGGGACGATTACGGGAGGGACCGTTTTGACGTCCGATACGTTGATTTCCACGGATATCATCACGATGGAGTGGTCCGGCTTCAATGAACAGGATCCGGCGAAAGAATCAGGTCTCGACTACTATGAAATTGCCGTTGAACAAATCGGAGACGATTCAATCAATGCCTTTGTCGATTGGCTGGATATTGGGAAAAAAGAGAATCATACTTTCAATCTGCCCCTGGAACACATGAAGCAATACCGGCTGCATTTGCGGGGAATTGACATCGCCGGAAACATTTCCGATACCCTGGCTTCCGATACTCTGTTGCGACTGAACAGCGCCCCGCAGATCGTTGCGATCGATTCATTGAATTTGTTTGAAGACCTGTCATTTGCCGATTCCATCCTGGTTGTCGATCCGGATACAGACACGCAGCTTGGCGATGAATTTCGTTATTATGTACAAACAACCCGTATTATCGGTGAACCGAAACTGGATTCGATGCGTGTCGATTCCCTGACCGGGGCCATGACCTGGACCCCGACCCAGGATGACACCGGTTCTTACACCATCCGAATTATTGTGCGGGATAATTGGGGGTTTGCCGACACATTGGAAACCCCTTTGACGGTCCATGCGGTGAATGATACTCCGGTTGTGCAATTTTTACCCCCTGCGGATCATATTACCTTCGTGGAAGACCACACCGATACGGTACGGATCGATTTAACCCCTTATGCCAGTGATGTGGATAACGACAGCACCGAGTTGAGCTGGCAAGTGGTCATTCTGGACACGATATCACATTCCGGATTTCCCACCGGTAGGGTGATTGTCGGTCCGGGAACTACCGCCGGAATGGAGACATATCTGCGCAATCTTTATTCGCCCAAACCGGTTATTGGTAAAAATGAAAAAATTGACCCGGCGACATTATTTGATATTATATCGGAAACACCCGGTCCGAAAATTTCCGTCACCATCGATACCGTGGGTGGTTCCACTTATGCCACGTTTGATAGCGACAGCAATTATTACGGAGATAATCATCGTCTCATATTTTACGTCAGTGACCCGTTTGGCGCTGTTGGAAAAGACACCATGCTTTTGACCATTCTGCCGAGAAATGATCCGCCGGTTTGGTCGGATATTCCGTTAATCGAAGTATTGGAAAATGATTCGGTCAAAATTGATTTTGCCGATTTTGTCGTGGATGTGGATGACACCCTACTCACAATCAACGTCACGCCCCTGACCAACGGTTCTTATATGACGATTTCGCCCTCCAATTACCAGGCGCGAACTTACGGCGATACCGTTCTGTTCGAGCCCCGGGACCTGTGGTCCGATTCGGCGCTGATTAAGGTTGTGGCCACCGATGAACAGGGAGCGTCCGACAGTACAACCTTTGTAATCGATGTTATTCGTGTACCCCGACCACAACTATCGGTGGCCGTTTTGCAGAATAACGCCTTTACGAATTTCTTTGAAATCGTAATTACCGATACGATACGAAAGGTGGTCGATTTAACGCTGAAAGTGCAGAATCAGGTCGTAAGTCTTGATACGGTTGCCGATTATACTTTTGTCGGTCTACATAATTTTATCAGTCCGGGCACCTACACTTTTGACGTCTCCGCCCACGGCGTTGTCGGCGATACATCCATTACCAGACAGGTGGGGATGACGCTTGCGAAAACAACCCGTTCCTGGTACGGTTCGAGCCCGGATGGAAGGTTCAGGGTAAAGGGCTCGTCCGGAGCGGTATCATTTGATCAACCGATTCTGGTTGTTGATTCAACCATGTTCGGAGACCTGTTTAATGATATGGCATCCTACCGGATCGGCAATGAAAATATGCGTTTCCGAAAGCCGGTGGAAGTTTCGATTCAAGGACTTAATGATGATGTTGCCCTCTACCAGAGAATCAACGGTGTGACGTGGAAGGAACTTCCTTCAATGACCGTCAACGGTTCCGTTATGAGCTATACGCAGAAAATGGGATATTTCCGGCTGGGACCCAAAACTTTAATTGTTCCCGGTGTAACCAGTTTGCACCAGAATTATCCCAACCCCTTTAACCCGGTTACGAATATCATTTATGATGTTGGATTCATCGAGGGGCCCCGACAAAAGGTAAACATTTCCGTCTTTAATATTTTGGGGCAACACATACGCACGCTGGTTAATGATTATAAGGAAATCGGTCGGTATACTGTTCGTTGGGCCGGCAAGGATGACAACGGGGTAAATATCGCGTCGGGTATTTACTTTATTCGTCTGACAACCAATCAGGGAAAAATTCAAACCCGCAAGGTAATGCTGTTACGGTGAATCGACTCAAACTACATATTAAATTTTTTCTCCGAATGGGATTATTCCTGATCGTTGTCTGGGGATGTCGAAGACAGTATGACGCAACGGAAATCGATAAGACCGACTATGGTTGGGACTTGTACGAACAGGGCGTTTACCAGGAAGCAAACGATTGGTTCAAAGCCGCGGTGATACAAGATTCATCCTATAAAGATGGCTACAATGGCCTCGGATGGTCCTACGGGAAATTGATGGAAATGGACAGCAGTGCGCTATATTTCGAACGTGGCTTGGCATATCCACAAAGTCCGAATATCCTTGCCAATCTCGATCATGAATTAAAAGCCGGATTGTGTTTCGTTAATAATGCCCGGGGTGAAGACAGCCTGGCGATCGAATGGGGGAACGATTTATTATCGGACCTGGAGCAATCGGACTTATCAACCTGGTCTTTCTCCCATGATACCACATTGAATTATCTCGATGTGCATTTAACCCTTTCGGTATCCTGTTTCTCGATCGGTGATTTTGCGCAGAGCCTGAGTCATGTACAATATATTGTTGACGCCCTGACCCCGGGGGCCACATTCACACCGGACATCGGTACGATTGTCGGTCGACGGGAATTGGCGGACCAGATTGAATATCTACGAACATTATTAAACCTCCCGTAATCTGTCTCCGGTATTATTTTGAATCTATCGTTGACCCTCAACCATAAAAAATGGATGGCCGAAGCCCTGCGACTGGCTGAAAAGGCATACGATTCAGGAGAGATTCCCGTCGGTGCGATTGTAATTTACCAGAATAAAATCATCGGCCGCGGATATAACCAGCGGGAATCCCTGAAAGACCCCACCGCTCATGCCGAAATAATTGCCCTATCGGCCGCGGCCAATACGATGGCGGATTGGCGGTTGAACGATTGCATTATGTATGTTACAAAGGAACCGTGTTCCATGTGCGCCGGGGCGATCATCAACGCCCGTTTAAAGATGGTCGTATTCGGCTGTTACGACGAGCAAAAGGGTTGTTGTGGCTCCTTGTACCAGTTATGCGGAGATCGCCGCCTGGGGCCGGCAATTGCCGTAAAGGGTGGGGTGGAGGAACAACGGTGCGCACTTTTAATTCAGGACTTTTTCCAATCCCATCGCGAACCGTAACTTCCGGTCCGTTTTTTTACGTATGCCCCTGTAATATAAAATAAATTAGGAGAGGTGGCAGAGCCTGGCTGATCGCGCCGCACTCGAAATGCGGTTCCCGTTTATTCGGGACGGGGGTTCGAATCCCTCCCTCTCCGCCATACTACGCAAATGACCTCCGGTGGAGGTCATTTGACTTCGTATGGCGGGCCATACCGTGCAAATGACATCTGGAGAAGATTATTTGATTTCGTATGGCGGGCCATTGTGCATAAATGATTTCTGGCTGAGGTCGTTTGATTCCGTGTGACAGGCCCGTCTGAGTGAGAATGTAATCTGTAGGTAGTTAACAAATGGGAGTTTTTGGATGTGGTATGTTTACTGTCTTGAGAATGTCGAAAAGCACTATTTATATATTGGTTCGACGAATAATATTAAGAGGAGGTTATTTGAGCACAATCATGGTTTGTGCAAAGCTACAAGACCATATCTTCCTCTCAC
>JALUTR010000031.1 GCA_027021785.1 Fidelibacterota bacterium
GGTTTGTTGACACATACCACTTGTTTCATTGCATCTATCCGGAGGCCCCAAAAACCCTCAACTTCATCGCCTCAATGGTGTTGGATTATGTTCAATACTGGAAGGATGAAAACAAAGCCAAGAAAGAAGAACGCCTCCCCAACACACAAGAAAAGCTCGAACGATATTGGCGGTATAATGCACTCGACTGCTATTATACGTTGCTTAGTGGATTGGCGATCCTGCAAGCGATGACCAAGATTGGTTGGGCGCGCGAGAATTATAATGTGGAGTTTCGCAGTCAAGTTGGACCCGCGCTTGCGATGTCAATGCGGGGGTTTAAGTGGGACCAGAGTCGCAAATTATATTATGAGAGTGTGCTGACGGAGGAACATTTCAGGCATTTGCATGAGTTGAAAACAATGGTGGATGATGAGGAGTTCAACCCGAACAGTCCGCCACAAGTTGCCTCACTTATTTATGATGTGTTGGGCGCCAGGCCCCTGAAAAAGAGGGGCAAAAATGCAAACAAATTAAAACGTTCAACGGATGAAAAGGTGTTGAGGATCATCGCGACCCAACACCCTCTGATTGGTTTGTTCATTCAGAAGATTTGGGACACAAAAAAGCCCGCCAACAATATTTCCAAATACATCCGGTGCAATGATCTCAACGGGAGATTTATGTACCAGATGAACGCGGCGGGCACAAAGTTTGGGCGCTACGCCAGCACAAATCACCAATTCTGGTGCGGCACCAACATCCAAAACATCCCCAAAAAGATGCGGGATATGTTGGTTGCAGATGATGGATATGTGTTGGTGGAGATGGACTATTCGCAGAGTGATGCGAAATTTGTTGCGTATGAGTGTGAAGATGCCAAGTATATTGCAACGATGGAAAGCGGGAAGGACACGCACGCAATCCACGGTGAGTTTTTCTTCGGGTTCAAATATGAGGAGATTGTTGAAGGTCACAAGGTTGGAGCGGATTGGGTCGATCATCCAGTTCTCGGGGTGAGGCAAAACACCAAACGCATTGTTCACGGCTCCAACTTCCAGATGGCAGGGTTCACACTCTATATCACAATGGGGCATGAAGCAGTTGTTGCCGCCGCAACCACAATGAAAAAGGTGAACGCGGCCGGTCAACCCCCGCACCTTTGGACCATTGAAGAATTGGTCGCGTTTTGTGATGAGCAACTTGAACGGTTTCACGAACTCTATATGGGTTTGCGGCCATGGTTCAAATCTTCTGCCCAGGAGTGTGCACGCAATGGAAATCGTAGCACTTGTGCTTTTGGCCGCCATCATCTATTCTTTGGGAATGTGCTTGAAGATAATCAGATCCAAAGGGAACTCAGTTCGTTCTTTGGGCAGGGCGGCACTGCTGGTAATATTAACCGCAGTCTTAATCATATTTATTACCGGACTGACCTTGAGCAGCGAGGTCTTTTGTTGCTGACTCAATCACACGACAGTATTGTGTTTCTCAATCCAAAAGATAAGTTGGAGATGATAGATGAAGTCTTGACAATTATGCAGGAGTCTGTTACAATCAAGGGACGCTCGATGTTTGTTCCGGTTGATGTGGCGGTTGGATTGACTTGGGGCAAGGGCATGATGCCTTATAAGAAGGGGGTTAGTTATGAGGACATTGTTGAGCACGAGCGCGAATATGCGAAGAAGTTTCAACTGAATTGATCTGTTGAGGTGGCGAAGCGGCGAGATGAACAAAGTGGGCAAAATCAAAAAACTCATGTCACCGCGTGAGGCGGCACAATTTTTGACCCAACTCGCCAAAGTTTGCCAGGATTGGGACGCATATACGGATGTTGTTGAGAACATAATCATTGACGCCATGTATCATGGCGCGTTTGGTTCTAAAGACACAACAACAAAAACAATCGGTGCACCGAAACCAGGAGACGACGAAAGGTAGTTCAACATGGCTATTCGCAGTAACTTTGCCGGGCTTGCTGTTCCGAGTGGTGTTGCGGCGCAAGCAACTCAGGACAACATCAACGCGGAGATCGACAAGATAATCACGCTTGTCACCGTGCAAGCGACGTCAACAACCGGGGGAAGCGCAATGCCTCACCCGGAGTTTGACCGCATTCATCCGGAAATGCAGGTCAAGCTCACAAACGAACTCAATGCGTTAAAGGACGCGATCGACGACATGGCAACCGCCTAGTCTTTCCTTCAGACTGGTTCACTTTTGCCTCCCGGAGCCAGTCTGTTCGTGGGGTGCGTTTGTTTCTCCACAACCAACCCCCCTGGCAAACGCACCCCACACTTTTTTCTTCTCGTTGCTGTAGTTATAAACGGGGGACTTGGCGGTATGAGGTCCGGAAACGAACTGCTGGATTTATATCTGCGATATGTTGAAGAAACTGAGAGCCCGCGCATCTTTCACATTTGGTCAATTCTTAGTGCTGTTTCTGCGTGTCTTGGTCGCCGTTGCTATTTTGATTATGGTGTTGATTACATCTATCCTAATATTTATGTTTTGTTGGTGGGACCACCGGGCGGTAAAAAATCTACCGCGCTCAAACTTGCCGCGAAATTGGTAGCTGAATATACGGATGTGCGATTTGCCCCGGATGACACGGCAGGACAACGACAAGGTTTGATTGTTGCATTGGAGAACAAACAGGATGATGAAGAAGAAAAATTTAAGGAGGAACTTGGATTGGCAGAAGCCACCTCTCTCGACACGCTATCAGCTGAAGCTCTTGAGAAGATGTCTTACGGTTCTATTCCTGATCCTCGGGATAAGCATGTTCTTTACGTGGCCGCGCCTGAGTTCGGAAGTTTTATGGGTGAGCGGTCAAGTGCGATGCTTCTCTTTCTGAATAAGATGTATGATGGGGACCCATATCATTACAAGATCAAAAACACACAAAACCGTTTGGGCAATGCGCAACTCACAATCATTGGGGCCACAACGGCGGATGATATTGCAGACATGTTTCCGCCCGCCGCCATTGGAAAAGGTTTTATGAGTCGATTGATTTTGGTGCACGGGGATTTGACATATAAGGACATTGCGCGCCCGAAGTTTGGACCGGCTGATATGAAGGAACAGATTGGGGAGACGTTGCGAAAGATACATAAGGAGATGGAGGGGCCGATTGGTGAGACTGAGGAAGCGGCGAATTTTTTTAATTCAATCTATAAGGCGCCAATTGATATTAATGATGCACGATTTATTTATTATAAGGAGCGGCGCCACGTTCACCTCATCAAAACAGCAACATTGTTTGCGGCTGCACGGTGCAGCAATGTGATTGAGTTGCATGATATGCAGGAGGCACACGCGTTGTTGAGTGTGACAGAAAAGAAAATGCCCGAAGCGTTGGGGCAATTTGGTCTGTCCCCACTTGGGGCCGCCAAGCAAAAAATGATTGAGTTTTTGCGCGCCGCCGACGGTCCGGTTTCAGTCAATGCACTCTGGGCCGTGATGCACAAAGAAATGAAATATTCAGACTTCACCCCCTCGTTGAATGATTTGCTCAATGCGGGGGATATTGAACAACTCCACAGTAAACACGGACCGATGGTTGTTGCTGTTGATCGGAGAAAGTCCAAAGATGCAGAGATTATTGAGTTGTTGTCGGTGAAAGCGAAAGAAGGGAGTGGGGGTGCATGATGGTCAAATTGAGTGAACTTGCACAACAAGCGAAACCACGGGATGTCCCGAAGAAGGGTTTGAGCATGTTGCAGTTTTTGATGGAACAAGCCGCAACATCAAAACCTTTTCTTTCGATCAAGAAGGGGCGCCCGACCAACATTGCACTTTCCCGAGGGGTTGTGCGTGCAAGGGATGCTGTGCTTGAAACCACAATGTTGCGGCATGGCAATGGGGGAGTGATTATGCGGGGGCAAGATCAACAAGTCTTTAAGGATCGGTGCCGGCAAGAAACACGAAAGGCGAGGGGTCGCTATGTATGGTGAGATTGAAGCAACCGGACCCACACCATGGCGTTCAATTTTGCAGATGATTAAGGAAATCAATCAATCGGAATATGATCCGAGTGATTGGGAGGTTGGTTTTCTCGATGACATGGCGGAGAGATTGAACACATACCAAGAGCGCGCCCGCGTAAGTGAGAAGCAATTCGGGGTGCTGGTGAAATTGCACCGGAGGGCAAAAGGGTGAGAAAGCACATTTGCAAACGTTGCGGTGCTTCGGTTCCAGCAAACGCGTTTATGGGATTGTGCACCAGTTGTCGTGTGGAGCTGGAGAAGAAAATTCCATCAGTCTATCCGTGCATTTGGTGCGGAGCAGAACTAACGGATGATCCAAATTCACCCTGGGAAAGAATTTGTCCAAGTTGCAAACAGGCACAAAAACTCGCGGAGGAAGTGATGAACGATGTTGCGAAGAAACCTCGTTGGTGCAAAACGTGCAAAGCGCCCATTGCACCGGAAAACATCACCGAGTTTTGCACCACTTGCTATAAGCACATGCAAATGACTCGCGAACAGCAGAAGCACGCACAACAATCCCAGGAAAAGAACGAACCCGCCGACAAATTTGATGCGGGCAAACCACGTTTTGATCTAATTCCCGTTGTTCCTTTGCGCGAACTTGCAAAACTCTATGGTCAAGGTGCGCGCAAATATGGGGAGCGTAATTGGGAAAAGGGGATGTCATTCAGTCGTTGCTATGCGGCGTTGTTGCGACATCTCACTGCGTTTTGGGAAGGGGAGTTGGTTGATGAAGAAACCGGGGTGCATCACACAACCGCTGTTGCGTTTTGGGCCTTTGCTCTGAGGGAGTATTGTGCACATGCAACCGGGATTGATGATCGGCCCCGTATTAGGTTGATTGAACAGGACTCGGAATAATGGCTTCGCGCGACCCACAACGTTTTGCCGAAGGTTTCACAAGCGACGGGTGCACCTTTCTCAACAAAGTTTGGCCGTCACTTGCCGCCGATATTCATGAGGAATGTGTGTGGCATGATTATGAATATTGGTTGGGTGGAACAGAGGCACGGAGAAAACAAGTTGATAAGGAGTTTCGGCGCCGAGTTGCCCGAAAGAAAGGGTGGCTTGTGGCCAACATAATTTATCGTTTTGTTCGTGGATTTGGTTACAATGCGTGGCCGGGTCCGCCGCGTTGGAATGGCAAATTGCGCCAGCAAAATAGGGAGATCAAGCATGATTGAGGAATACGGTGATTTGTGGGCTGATTTTTGGGAAAAGGGTGATCACGTTGCAATCACAACCAACGGCACGATTGACCGTTCGGGTTGTGTTGTGACGGGTGCCGGTTGTGCACAAGAAGCAACCGAAAGATTTCCCGCGTTCCCGGCAAAGTTGGGGAAGTTGGTGCGAAATGGAGGGAATTTGCCGTTCTATTTTGAGGAATGGCGATTGGTTACTTTCCCTGTGAAGCACCAATGGTGGTATCTCGCCGAGATTGATTTGATCAAGTTGTCGATGATTTTGCTGCATGAGATTGTTATGCAGCACGACATCAAACGGATTGCGATCCCGCGTCCCGGTTGTGGCAATGGGGGGTTGAATTGGGAACGCATTGTGCGTCCGGCTTTGGTGCCGCTTGTTGCCGACAATCCTCAGTTTGTTTTCATCACACGCAAACCTCGCTAAGGAAATGGAGCAGAACAATGGCGCTTCTGGCAGACTGGCAAATTCGCAACCTCGCACATGAGGGGATGATAACCCCATTCAGTGAGGGTTCGCGCGGTCGAAAAGTCAGTTATGGGCTCACATCATATGGGTATGATGTGCGATTGAGCAGCGAGTTCAAAATCTTTCGGCCGGCTGCCGGATTGGTTATTGATCCGCTGGACTTTGACCCGCGTTTGTTTGAGGAGGTCATCCCAACAGACGGAAGCATCATCATTCCGCCCAACTCTTTCGCACTCGGGTTGTCGCTTGAACGTTTTGCAATCCCGCGCTGGATTAAGGCGGTGTGCACGGGCAAATCAACCTATGCAAGATGTGGGATTGTTGTGAATGTGACGCCGCTCGAACCGGAATGGGAAGGGTACATCACAATCGAGATTTCAAACACATCGCCGGCGCCCGCCAAAGTTTATGCGGAGCAGGGGATCATGCAAGTTGAGTTCCACAGCAACCCGGAGAATGTTTGCGAACAATCCTATGCGGATAAGCGCGGGCGTTATCAGGGTCAAACGAACATCACACCGCCGCGAGCTTCAAACTGATGGAACAGGAGATCAATGAGGAGGCATATCAATCGGTGCCCCCTCCAACAGAAAAAGAACCCGTCTATGCGCCCTATTATTTGTATGTGTTTAGGATGCTGGATGGGAATTTTGCGTTTGCGTATGCCAAAAGTTTCCCCGAGGCGATGCAAACAATCAAGGAGATGTCGCCCGAGATTTGGGCGCTTTTGGATGGGGCGCTTTTCCACGTGAAGAACACACCGTTCGCGGTTCACTGTGAAGGGGTTGTGAACTTCACCGATCAGAAATATGGGTTGACGACAAATCAACCGCGAAAACGCGAGCAAGAAGGGGAGCAGGGAGGATGAGAATGAGTGTGATGACACTCGGGCAACAACTCAAATATTGTCGGATGGCGCGTGGATTGACACGGTTTGATGTTGCAACGGAGTTGGATTGCAGGGAGATTGAAGTCGAGTGCATGGAGCACGATTTCACAAGCGAAAAGTATTCTGTTGACATGGGACTGCTGCACAAGTATGCTATGTTGTTTGATGCCGAATTAGCTTTGCGGCCCAAACTACCGCAGCGTTTTGACGATGTGCGTGTTTCGAAACGGCCACCTTGGGCCAATGTTCGAAAAAAGAAGGGAGCCAAGAAATGACCACAGTTTGCATCTACCACAGTCCTTGCAATGACGGATATGCCGCGGCGCTGGCGTGCTGGTTGGAAAATCCGGATGCAATTTTCATTCCGTGTCAGTATGGGACATCAATTTGGGAAGCGCTTGCGGCTTTTGATCTTGTTGATCCAGGCAAACTTCTCAAAACAACCATCTACATTCTTGACTTCTCGTTCCCCCGCGATCAACTCAAATGGTTGGGTGAGCAGGTGAAAAAGGTGGTTGTGATTGACCACCACAAAACCGCTCGCGATGATTTGGAAGGGGGCGATTTGCCAGAAAATGTTCATGTGATTTTTGACATGAACAAATCGGGTGCCGTGTTGTCGTTTTTGTATTTCACAACACGTCCGCTCCCCAGATTCTACCGACTCATTCAAGATCGAGATTTGTGGCGGTGGGATTATGGAGAGGAAACGAAAGCGCTGCACGCATATCTGATGTCATACCGTCCCAACTTCAGGAAATGGTATCAATTGTTTGATGAACACGCACTTCGCTTTTGTATCAGCGAGGGCAAAGCCATCCTCCACTATATGAAGTTGCGGGTTGAGGATGTCGAAGTGCACGCGCACCCGGTCATGCTCCCATATAAGGGTTCGCTTGTTGAGTTTCTTGCAGTCAACGCGCCCGGACACATGGCAAGTGATGTGGCGGACTCTTTGAAATTGGAGCACCCGGACGTTCTCATCTATCAGATGCGCGCCGACCGAGTGATTTTGTCGTTTCGCAGCACACAAGAGGGGTTGGATGTGAGCCGGGTTGCTTTGGAATACAACGGGGGCGGCCACGAACATGCCGCAGGGGGCTGGTGTTCAATTGAGGATTGGGCGAACATTATGAAAAAAGAAGGGGCCGCATGAGCCCCTTGGAGTTGTGTGAGTAGGGAGACATTGCTACTCACAGAAGCCGCAACCGCCAACTGAGGGCTAGTGTATCAGCCCTCTTTTTTTTTGCTTTATTGTAGGTTGAACTCCGGGTCATCTTTGCTCATAACGAGTGAGCCCATTAAACGTTGGATTTCTTCCCCTCGACCGCTGCGCAAAACTTCCATGAGTTTGCGGCGATCACGTGGAACAACAGCGGCGATGATTGCATCACGCAATGCTTGTCCAAAGTATCGGGGATTGTTGCCTGCTTTGATGTAGGAATAGGCGTAATTTGCGAAGGTTTCCTCGTTGAACTTTCCATCCCGAACAAGGGCGCGCAACGCGGAGTTCATTCGTTGGCGGATTGCCGTTTGGGAAAATTCGGCATTGCGTTGCCGATAATATGCACTGCTACGTTCGGTTTCGGAAAGGGTGCGACTGCCAACAATGCGTGCGATTATTGACATCGTATCGTAGACTTCGTTTGTGATAACTTGACCACGTTTGTCTGTGGAAACACCCGCTGCAAGTTCCATCAATCCTCGCAATGGGCGGGAAATTGAATAAGCACCCGCAAGTTCCATCTGTTGTTGCAAGCTGAATTGGCCGCCGGTGAGGAATTGACCCAGGGATTTGCGTGCGAATTGGATCGCATTCCCGATCATGTTTCCAACCGGAGTGTTTTCGGGGTTGAGCACGGTGGAGAGTTTGGGGTCGATGGCGCCCCGAGTATAGAGGGCAATTCCATCATCGCTGAAGATTTTGGGGATTGTAGAAATTGCCCCATAGAACATCACATCGGTTAATCCATCCCCAAAAATGCGTCGCGCCCCATCCACAATATTTGCACTTCCATCGCTCGCGGTTGCGAACATGTTGACAAATTGATCCATCCCAGGAACAGACAATCCACCAAACACCGAAGCCTGCATCCCATATTGGACTGCAAGAGCGCGCCATTGTCGGTTTTCAATATAGCTGAAAACACGCTGCATGTAGTTCCACATGAAGGTTTGGAACAAACCAAGCGGCATCCCAACAGCACCCTGGAACATTTGCGGGCGATTAACGGGGCGATAGTCGCCGATGACTTTGTTGGCAAAACTGAAAGCAAACGCACCCAAATCATCCGGGTTTGTGAACCCAAGTCCACGCTGTCCAATTCGATAACCCATCATGAAGGAAATGGCGCGCGCGAGTTCTTCCGATCGGTCGGACAAGAAAGAGAGAATGTCGGTGTATTTGCTCACCAAACTTTCCGCATAGCCTTCTTGTGGGCGCGTGAGTGTGTGCATCAACTCCGCAACTTCTTGCTTGAACCAACCTTTTCTTGCAGCCTCACGCCAGATTTTGTGTCCTTCTTCTGTGAACATGAATGAAACAGCATCGGCGACCGAACGCATTGGGCTGTACATTGCCACATTGTCGGTGACGGTTGAACCAAACGCCCCGATGCGATTGCGCCAGATTTCCACATCCTCGTTTGGAAGGCGTTTGAGGGCCTTCATCACGGGAGGGATTGTTGCGGCGAGCGAGGTCATGTTGAGGATTGGGTGGCCCAATTCCATCAATCTCAAAGTGAGCAAGCTCGCAATCTGATTGAGTTTTGCCGCGTGCCGTTTCATTGAAGGGGGCATCGAAACACGGAAGGTGTTTTCGACAAACTCGGCGGTGTCTTTGAAGGGCATGTGCGGGCCGAGTTCTTTCGCGATGCGATCATATTCACGCTTATTCCCGCCCATCAACTCTCGGAAAGAACTGGCGCCTCCACGCCCTCTCTCACCACGTGCTGTTGAGACTGCATATTTGTCCCACAATGCAGCAATGTGCGTGTCGTAGAAATTCTCAATCCCCTTGTAGACTTGGCCAAGAGTGCCGCGGGGTGTGAGGGCTTGGTTGCCGAAGATTGCGTTGTTGTAGAAAATCCACGGCGACATTTCGTGTTCGGGAAAACCGTTTGCGCTGTGGGCAAATTTGGCAAAGTTCCATTGGGGCTCAAACACCAAACCACGTGTGCGCCGCGCCAGCAAATAGAGTTGGTTTGTGATGCTGCTCACCATGTCGTTGAGAGGTTGGGCGCCCAAATCCACAACCGATTTATACATCGCGCCCGTTGGACCCTTGCCAGTTTGAAGGGCGGTGTCCGACCAATCAACAGGTTTGAAAAATGGTTCGTCAAGAATGCTTGCTTCCTTGAAACGTTTGATGCTGTCGAAGGTGCGTTTCACATCCCCTTCTTGCATGGCTTGTTCGGCCATTCTTTCACTTTCCGCGCGGGTACGCCCCGTGAACACGTTTTTATAGCTGCCATCTTTGCGAAAGAGGAAAACGGACGTGTTGCTGTCGAGTTTTCCAGGGGGTAGGTGGTAGGGGCGTTTGTTGAGTTGCGAAAGCCCGGTTTGTTTGCGGAGGAAATTGGCATTATGGAGGATTGTGGTGCTGAGATCATCAAAGGATCGAATGACCTTGTATGCCAAATCCCCAACTTCCAAATCAACCGGATTGTCGAGGTCTTTTGCAGTCATGCGAGGGAGAAATGCGCCCCCGTCTTCTGTTGTGGGCATGTCGGTTTTGTAGAACTTCTTCCAGAGCCGTTGATTGAACGGGGATTGTTCGAGACGGAACGCAACACGCCCATTGTCCCGTTCAACAGCTTCCTCAATACGCCAACCGGCCCGATTGCTTTGGGTGTAGAGGTTGAACTCAAACAAATCGGCGGCTTGATTGGTGCCCCGAATTTTGTTGAAATTGTCAATGTGGGGCTTGAGCATGGTTTCAATGGCTTTTTCTGCATAGCGATCGGCCAAAACCATGATGTGATTGAGGGCGTTATATGCGGGCGATGTGTCCATCGAGAAGGCTTGTTGGAGTGCGCGCCCCTTGCCTCTTTCCATCCCCCAAGCAAGCGACGCAACGTCTTGGGCTTCTCGATATGCAGATTGGTGTTTTGTGATTTCCTCCGCAACTCCCTTCACAAAAGTCGCCCCAACCAAATTTGCTTTTGAGAAGGCTTCGAGCACAGAAAGGCGTCGAATTGCCATCTGCTCGATGACAGTTTCGCGCGTTTCCTCCAACAAATTCACCGGGCGTTTGAACGCCAAAACAGGTTTGCCCTTCTGCGGGAGGAAGTTGTTGCCGCGAAGTTTTTCAGTGATGCCCGCATATGGGAAGAGTTCGGGAAGTGTGACGGTTTCCTGCATCATGCGGGAGAGATGGTCGAGGTTTTTGACCGCCGCACTCAACTCACTGAAACCACTCTGTGCGAACTTCTCAAACAATTCAACGAGAGGGTGTGTTTGCCCGTAAGTGTCGGAGGGCAAGTTGACCATGTAGCGAATGTCTTCGAAGGATGGAAGGTCGGGGTGTTTGCCAAGTTTGAGTGCGCCCTTGAGAAGTTGGTCGCGCAATTTCCATTGGGCGAGAAAATCACGATATTGTCCAGCAACGGCGGCCCACTCAACTTTCGACCAATCATTATCAAAAGCACTGATATCAATGCGCTTCATAACGTTGGGGACTTCCCCATATTTCTCTTTGAGGGCGAGCGCATAGTTAAGTTTGGTCCAATGCTCATCGGGGTAAACATAGAGTTGGTTTTTACCCTTGTCGAAATTCTCAACCCGCTTGCGATAGGTGTAGAAAATGGCGGAGCGTTCATCGAAATTGGCCTGAGAAAAGTTCTCAACAGTAACCGGGCGCACGTTTGGGGTGCGAATTTTGTTGTTGCGGACGACGAATTCGAGTTCGCCTTCAAGCCCGGTTACAAACAGAATGTCGTCAATGGGAACACGGCGATAAACGAGTTGTTCGCCGAACCTCCGGGCAACTTCTCGATCCGTTGAATAGGATGCAATATCGCTGCGTGGAGATTTGAAAGCGGATTTGCTCTCTCCGCGATAGAGACCCACCGTGTTATCATAGCTGTCGCGTAACTCACGCAACGCTTTGCGCATCGGTTCGAACGCGGCGATGATTTGGCGGGCTTCTTGGGTGTCTTCCCTGAACCAAGTTTTGATTGGGCCTCTGTCGGTTTTCATTTCATGGCCGGAAGCCCATTTATAGAGTGCACGGTGCACATCATCGCTCAAACTTTTGGTTGCTTGCCTGCCAAGTTGCCCATATTCGGCGTGCCACACATGCGCAAATTGGGTGATTGTTTCTGAAGTGCGACGCGGGAAGATTGTTTCGTCAATTACTTGGCCCTTGGGTGGGACAATGTTTGTGGAGTATGACCGATTGAATTCGGTGTCAACTTCACGCGGCGCAATGATTGCCTGACCGTCGGCATTGACACCAACTTTGCGCTTGTTGACCTCCACCATGTAGATGTTGGGTTCACCACCAGTTCCTTTGATTGTGGTGTGTTTGAACCCGGGGTCAACTTGATCTTCAAAACGGGGCCGACGTGTTGCTGCAAGAGAAAGTTCTCCACCGGGCTCGACAACAAACGCATCGAGGTTTTGGTGGAACATGCTTTTCTTGGAAAGTTCTTGCCCTTGTCGAATGAGTTCCCGAAAACTCGGATCATCCATTGGTTGGCCACCAAGTTTTTTGATCTTAGCGGCGGCTTCCATAACTCGCGCGTTGTGTTTCTCCAACTCCCCCTTGTATGCTTCTGCAACCGACTTGAGGGTGCTTTCAAGCTCCTTCTTGGTTTTGGGCATTTTGGTGAGGCGTTGCAATGCCAACGGGAAAAGGGGATCAACCGCCAATGTGTCGGTGATTGTTTGAAAATGCCCGACATCCCCCGCTTCACCCTTCAACCCTTTGAGATTGTCGGTGAAGAATTTTTTGAGATTGTCATTGATGCGACTGTCAAGCAATCCCAAATCCGCATCCAGGTTGTTTCGAAGGATTTTGTCTTGGGTCTGGTTGCGGATTTCCTTCATGGTTTCGCGCAAGGTTGTGAGCAAAGTCACACCATGTCCGCGATAACTCTCAAGTTCCTCACTTGTAGGGCCGCGGAAGATGAGATTGCGCATGGTTTCCTCATATCCCAAGTTCTGTGCCCATTTGGGATATGTTGAACGCATCGCATCCCGCACACTGTTGCGGATGGCTTTGCGCAAAAACGCAGCTTCGGCCCCAACTCCGAGTGCAATTCCACCCGCAGAAAGCAACAAATTATCGCTGACTGAAAATTCCTCCGGGAAGATGAAGTCACTTTGGTTCATGAAGGAATAGAGGCCCATCTCAAAAGCGATTGATTTTTTGAGACTGTCGGTCATTCCAACGCGCCAAACTCTCTTCTTGAATTGCTGGCGCGTGAGGTCTTTGACAAAATCACGCCCGGCCCACAAACCCCTTCGCCGTGCCAAATATCGGTCACGGGCGCGCAATCCTCGCATGAGGGTGGAATATTCTTTGCTGCTTGTGAGGAGAGTTTTTGCCGCCAAACTGTCCCCGAAACCGAGGAATTTGGTTGCGTATTTCACCCCTTGGAGCATTTTGAGTCCGGCCATCCCTGCCGGAACAAAAAGCAGCAAATCGCCCGCAACCCGTGCAGCTTCTTTGTTGCGAGAATAGTAGTCGCCAAACGTGGGCCAGATTTGTTGGAGGGTGTTTTCAACCGCGTCGTCGTCAACAACCCCGATTGATTGCCCGAGTGTATCAACCATTCCGGCGAGTGCGGCCGGCGCCCCGAATTTCAGGAGTTTGCCCCAACGTTCTTCTCGGGTTGTCGGGACTTCCTCCGAAACACCAGGGTTTGTGTAGTTGATGGATGGAGCAATCGACTCATCCGACATCCCCTGAACGGGGAGTTTGGTGTCAAACGCCATGATTATCGGCCCCCGTTGCCGAGAATTTGCTGAATTAACGGGTCAAAACGTCCGGTTGTTGCGGTGAGGGGGGTTTGAGTTTTGCGGATACTTTGAACGGCCATTGGTCCAAGAGGCAATCCGGTGATTGAACCTTCAGGTTGTTTTTTGGAACCTTCAACAAGCGCCTTTGCTTGCATCAAAACATCAGCCTGTCGTTTTGCGACCTCACGATTTTCAACAACACGGCGCCGCGCCCCTTCAAGTTGTTGGGTCCAAATATAGGAACTGTCATAGATGGCGTTTGTGATCCTTCCCTTGCCAACCAAATTGACAATGGTTGCTTGGTCGATCGACCAGTTGTTGCGGAATTGGCGATCAAATTCAAGGATGCGGGAGGGATCGCGCAGGATTTCCATGAGTTGGGTGATTGGGGTTGCATCCTCAACAACACCCATCTCCTCCGCACCAGGTTTTGGCGGGATGTCAACGGAAAGTTCCATCACACGCTGAAAGATTATTCCAGCATCGGGCGCCCCACGCTCATTGAGACTTTGTTCAGTGAAGGTGCGCGAACGAGGATTAAAGAGGGCTTCAGCTTGGGGGAAGACTTTCACGAAATCGGCCATCGCATTGACCCAATATGCACTCACAATGTCCTTGCTGTATTGGGCCGCAATGTTGGGATCATTCGCAATGCGCGCAACAAGTTCTTCCCGGATTTGTTTCTTGCCCAACGGGATGCTGAGATCGCCATCGCGCCCCATGTTGCGGGGGATTGTGAGTTGGTTTTCCTCCGCAAGTCGATCCCCATATTCGGCGCGAAGCAAATCGGATGTGGTGCGCAAAAAACCAGCATCAATGGGGCCACCCAACCAAGTATATGCGGCCCAACTCTTGGCGGTTTTTTGATTATCGCCCGTGTCAACAAATTCCTCAATCACAGGTTTGACTTCTTTATCAAACCTTGCTGCATATGCCTCACGAGTCTCGTTGATCTTGGTGCGGATTTCTTTGAGCTTATCCGTGGCTGCTTCAAGCGCCCCAGCTTCACCTTTCTGTGCACGTTCGGCAAACTCTTTGACTTGTTGCATTGATTGAGTGTACCAAACTTGATCGGCCGCAGAGAGTGGGGAGATGCGATTGAAGTTCCCAAGACTGTTTTCGGTGACTGCGAGTTCGGCCCCAACCCCCATCAATTCTCTGGTGCGCCCGACCGTTGCTTTTGTGATTTGGACGTTCGCCTCTTTCACTTTCTCATAGGCGGCGAGGATGCGCGTGTTGCTGACTCGATAAGTCAGGGGTTTGCCGTCCGTCCCTTTACCAAGATTGAGAGTGTATGCACCCTCCTTCTTTGCGATTTGGGACATTCTCAACAAATCAGCTTCGGTTGTTTGTTCGAGAAACTGCTCAATTGACAAATCAAGCGCCTTTTGGTTTGCAGCTTGTGCGGCCGCTTGTGCCTGCATCAAAGAATTTTTCTGTTTAATTCGGCGCCGGTGTTCGTTGATGATGATGCCCTTGGGAAGGCCATAACGGTCCACCGTGTCAACACCCGATTGTGCCTCCTCATACATCTTTGCAATCTGGGCGTCGTTGTAGTTGGAGGACGCTTCCTTGATTTGCTCCTCAACTTGGGCCGTGCGAACGGCAAATTCCCCAAGTTCGGTTTGGCTTTTGAGAAGGCGTTTGGCCCGAATGACCTTCTTGATGAGACCAAGCGGCCACCGAGTTTTGCCGGGCGTTGCGGCAATCTTCTCAAGCTGTTCGATTGTCATGGCGTTGACTTGTTCGATCTGCTCTGCCTTATACTGGCGCGCCAATTCAAGATCGAATTGCTTGAGGGTCATCTCCTTTGTGAGGACTTCGGAAGCGAGCTGAAATTCTTTCCCCGCATTAACAATATCATCCGCAATGTCGCGGCGCCGCATGTCATAGAGAGTTTTGGCGGTGTCGAGCCGTTTGCCAATTTGTTCAGCCTCAACCATTGCACGCTGTTGGCGGATGCGCTGAACATCCCGATTGTAGTCCGGGTTGAAAATGCCGAGAATGTTGGTCAAAACATCGGGGAGTTGTTCGATTTTTTCAAGTTTGCGACTTGCTTCGGTCACAACCTGATATGGTTCATCCATCTTGGTTGTGAGGGCTTGAAGTGTGGCACGAAAAGCATCATCGGCACTGTCGAGTTGGGCCTCACCCTGCCGAATTGTTTTTGCAGTTTGGGCCGCAAGTTCAGTAAAACGCCCAAGCGACTCGCGTGCATCCTGACGTTGACGCTCCAAATCCGCCTTTGATGTGAAGGTGGAAACGAGCGCCGAACTCGCGTTGGCAAAATCAGGAACTTCTTTGGGTTTTGCGGGATAGATTGGCATGAGTGCCTCCTGATTTCACAACCCAACTATTTGCCAAAATCGAGCAAACTGAGGAAATCCAACAAATCACGCCCAGATTTGCTCTGTCCGGTGATCTGGCCGCTTTGTGCAGTTTGGACAACCCGATCACTTTGTGTTCCAATCAATGCATCAATGAGTTTGTTGATGGTCTCTTGGGTTTCTTGGCGCCCCGTGACATCAACTCCGCGCGTTGTTGCCGCCGTTGTGGTTTGTTCCCCACCTTTGAGAACATTCACAAGCGCAACCAAGTTGTTCACGGCATCATTCATCCCCAAATCACCAGCACGCACATCCGCCCCGGCTTGTGAACCGGCTGCAAAACCACTCACCAAGTTTTGGGACTGCAACTTTTCCCCTTCCAACCCGAGCGACGCGGCAATTTGGGCAATGCGCACCGCCAAATCTTCCCGTCCTTCTGCAATGAGTTGTTGGGTGAAGGAGTTGAGATTGCTTCCAACTTGCTGCGCCATCGTGTTGATATCGCGCATTGTGTTGGTTTCAAACTGGCGCGTCGCTTCGGCCGCGAGTGGGGCAAAGTTTGCTTGGATGCGATCACGGGTTCCGAGTGCGTCGGATTTGATTGTTTCTGCAAACCCAACATTCTCGTTGGCAATCGCCCGTGCTTCGGGGGAAACAACCCCACCACCTTGAATTGTTTGAATGAGTTGGGGCAAAACTGTGTTGAGTTGTGCCTGCACTTCGGGACTGAGCAAACGCACAGTAGAAGCAAGGTCGCTTGCTTCTGTGGTTGTTTGGGTTGAAGCGGTCACAAGCCCGCGTTCTTGCGTCGCTTGCTCTTTCCGCCGTTGCTGCGCAAGTTCCTCGGTGCTCTGAAAACCCTCAACGTTGCTTGTTTGGCTGGTTGAGGTTTTTTTGTCAAACAAACCCATCACTTGGTTTCCTTGTTTGCGCGCTTCTCAAAGATGCCTTCGAGGGTGCTGCGCGAAACGGCCAACGGTTTGCCACCAATTGTCCCAAATGAGTCGGGGAGCAGGACAAATTCAGGCATTTGGAAGAACTCGGCAAAGTCCTGTTGGATTGGGGAAGTTTCCGAAAGGGCCGCTTTCTTCTCACGGGTTTTGGCGGCTTCGGTGGATTTTGGTTGGCCAGATGTCACACCAGAAGTTTTGGTTGCGGGCGCATCAATCTCACTGTCGCGAGTTATCGCGGGTGAAGTTTCACCACCCTTACCGCCCGTTTGTGCGCCCAAATTCCCAAACAAACTTCCGACCGCTTCAGAGAATGGGGACTTGCTGAAATCGGGAATTTGACCAGCGGGTTGCTGGGCGTTTTGGGGCGTTTGGAGGTTTTGTGGATTAAGGAAATCAGGAAGAGGAATTTCCACATCCGGAACGCCCATCTTCCCGCTGATCGCCCCAACCAACATTCCCACAAGGGGGTTCCCCGTGGCAATTCCCGCAATAACCCCAACCGGATTTACTGAGATTGAGGGGGATGCTTTTGCTGTGGTGGTTGCGGGGGCGTTGGTTGCTCCGGTGTTGATGGATTGCGCACTGAACACATCATTGAGGCCACCAAAATCCTCAACAACAGCATTGCCAGGATCAGACAGACTGAGATTGTCAACCGTGTCAGAAACATTCCCAACACCAGTCCCTGTGCTCGCCATCGGATCGAAGTCAAAACTTGTCGGATCGAAATCAAAAGTGAAATCCGACAAATCCGGATCATTGTTGTCGAAATCTGGTTCTGGCATTATATTGACTCCACGATTGGCTTAATCAGCGGGAATGTTTTTGAGCGCAGCGGCAATCGCAGCTTTGATTGCGGGGCCGCCCTCACGAACCAAAATCTCCTGCAACACTTCAATGGGCAAAATGCGTGGAGGTTTGGGTTTGCTTGTGCGGGCGTTTCGCTCAGCAATGATTTTGGCCCGCTCGGCGGAACTGAGTTCGACGACAACCCCATTGTTTTGAACTTTGCGCACAACTAACCTCCAATCTCAAACACATGGATTGAACCCGAATTGATGTTTGCCGCCCCAAAGTAGATTTTGATTGCGTTGATGGCAACCGAAGCCCCTTTCAACACACCGGAAGTCATATAGTTGCGGTGATCGGGGGTGGCCGCACTGGAGCGAAACTTCAAATCGGAGTTCAAATAGGTTGGGGCCGCAACACCAGGGTTTGTGAGCACAATCACCCCACTAATTCCTTCGCCCGCAACATTGCTCACAACAGCACCCGTGAGAGGGATTTCATTGTCTCCGGTGCTGTTGGAACTGTTCAACCAACCAGATGTCCCACTGTGCAAAAACACCATCGAATATTCATAATCCGA
Organism: Fidelibacterota bacterium; assembly: GCA_027021785.1. GTDB lineage: Bacteria > Fidelibacterota > Marinisomatia > Marinisomatales > JAADGP01 > JAADGP01. The sequence continues at coordinate 18,150 of JALUTR010000031.1, forward strand.
TGCAGCCTCTTTATAGGTCGCCCCATTATCATCGGAGAGTTTGCACCAAAGTTGATCAGCATCATTCACCGGGAGAATGTTATCCAGAACCAAAATAACCAGCGGCACGTTTGCAATGTTTGTGACTTCAGCGAGCGCCGCCCCGCCACCAGGAACATTCACGGTGGTTTTCTTGTTGATTGTCACACCGAGAGTTGTGCGCGCGGTGGCCGCATCAGCATCATCCAAAAGTGTGCGCATGAATGATGTGAGAGTTGTGAGACTTGCCGTTCCTGAACCCGTGAAATAGGGGAGTTGATCAGCCGCCGAAGTTAATCCGGCAAGCGCCGCCAATTCTGCATCATAGGCTTGGACATCGGTTCCGGGAACCAATCCAAGAGTTGCTTGAACTGTGGCGGCGTCCGCATCATCAAGAATTGAACGCGCAAATGCAGTCATTGTTGTGAGGGCCGCGGTTCCACTTCCGGTGAA
>JALUTR010000032.1 GCA_027021785.1 Fidelibacterota bacterium
TGAGTATTAATAGTGTGAACGTTTCCACGGCGGCCAGCGCCAGTGCGGCTATTTCCACGGTGTCGTCGGCGATTGATACGTTAGCCAGTCGGATTCAGGATGTTGGTGAATACAAATCGAGATTCTCCGCAAAAGAACAGAATCTTTCTGTTGCGATCACGAATACGGAGTCGGCCAGAAGTGTAATCGAGGACGCTGATTTTGCCAAAGAACAGATGGAGGTGATGAAGTTGCAGATATTGCAACAGACCGCTATTGCCTCCCTGGTTCAGGCAAATACGGCGCCGCAAGTGGTTCTTTCACTCTTTAGGTAGTAGACTAGGAAAAAGGTAAATAGGGGGGGGAAATAACTTCCCGCCCCTTATTTACTTATTGGATTAAAAGTTGAACCGGGAAGTGAGTAATGATCGACATGATCCGTAATAAAAACATGATTATTTTACAATTAACATCGATATTTTCAGTCAATGGCATAGAAATTGTACATAATAGGGGAGACGCATTATTATGAAAGGATACTATATGCCTGATGGGCGTAGTAAGGTTGATCCATACCTATCACAAAAAATATTAACAGCCAGTCCGGAACAGTTAATTTCGTATATATTTGATGTTGGTATTGCTTCCTGTGCCCGGAAGGATCGTGAAAAAGCATGTAAGGCAGTCCAGGAACTGATACATGCATTGAATTTCGATTATCGGGAAATGGCAACCAATTTTTTCCAGATGTACCGGTATATATTGAACACGATCCAAAAAGGTAATTTCGATGAAGCATACGAATTGCTAAACGATTTGAAAAAAACCTGGACGAGTGCGATGAAAGTAAGTTAGGGAACGAAAATGTCGGTAGATATCAGCAGTATTTTTGACTCCCGGACATCGATTGACCGTTTGATTGACCAGTTTATGATTTTGGAGCAACGGCCGTTGAATGTGTTGCTCGATAAAAAGAGTGAACTGGAGGAGAAGAAAACTGTTTTTTCCGACCTGGATTCCAAGTTGTCATCCCTTAAGAGCATTGTCGAACGTATGACGGATCCGATCACGGATTATTTTGCATCCAAAAAAGCGACTACCAGTGATTCCGATAAGTTCACGGCATCGGCCGGGGCTTCCGCTGAATTGGGTAATCATTCAATGACGGTGGAACGGTTAGCGGTATCGGATACCCGGGTCTCCAAACAATATACGGATACGAACACGAGTTTTACGGCATTTACCACCGACCAGACATTTTCCATTGAGGTTGCTCATCCCACCAGTAGTGATTCCTCAAATAGGGTTTCCATCTCCGTTACCGTGGGCAGCGCGACATTTTCCAAGACGGATGACGAGGTTTTACAGGATATCGCCGACGCCATTAATACAGCCATGTCTAACGCCGTAACCGCGGAAACGATTGAAAGTGACGAGATAGTCAATGCCTCGGTGGTTACGGAAGTGGACGGCACATCGAGAATAATATTAAGGAGTGCACAATCAGGTTATACCTATCGTATGGATTTTACCGACAGCGCGGATTCCTTGTTAAACGCTATGGAAGTTAATGCCGCCGTGCAGTCTACCGGAACAAGTGGTGGGTATATTACGGCGGTTGGCACGAGTGCAAGTGACAGCCAGTTAAACGCCAAGTTTGTACTGGATGGCTTAACCTTTTATCGTGATTCGAATAACGTGGCAGATGCCATTTCCGGTGTCACGATTCAACTATTGGATACATTTGCGACCACGGAGACGATTACCGTTAACGCCGATGTGGATGCCGTTAAAAGCGAAGTAAATAATTTTATCGATTCCTATAACGAAGTGATAAAGTTTTTAAGGGAAAACGCGCGCTACAATCCGGACACGGAAAAGAGCGGCATGTTGACAAACGAGCTGGTATACCGGGATATCGTGAATTCATTACGGGGGTACACGGTTGCGACGGTATCCGGGGCGGCATCTTCGACATACACGAAATTATATAATATCGGGATCGAGGCGGATGATGAAGGGATGCTGTCGATTAAGGATCTGGAAAAGTTCACGGAAGCAACCGAAGCTAATTCGACCAATGTTTCGGATTTGTTTAATGCATCCGATGGAGTCGCTGAAAATATCAAGAATTATATTGAGACATTTGTAAAAGTCGGCGGTACAATCGACAGTAGCAAGAATAATATTGATTCCCAATTAATAAACTTGGATGATCGTATCTCTTTCACCCAAGAGTTGTTGGATAAAAGGGAAGCGCAGCTTCGGGATGAATTTTCCAAATTACAGGAGATGATGGCCAAGCTTTCTCAACAGCAGTCCTTTTTCGGGTTGTTCGCGAAATGAGGTGAACCATGGAAGACTTAGATATTCAACAAACCATCCCTGTTCCCCAAGTCGATCTGGTACAAAAACCGGTATTGACCGAGTCCGATCAGCAGAAAAAAGTGAAGGGAGCCATGAGGACGGCTTCGATGAGGAGCAAGGAGAGTTTGTCGCGTTTCGTCCGCCAGGTAGATGATTTCGTGAAATCCATAAGTACGAAAGTCACCTTTTCAGTTGATGCCAAAACCGGGAAACAGGTAATTATTGTTTCAGAAAATAAAACAGGAAAGATAATTCGGCAGATTCCTCCCAAAGAAATGTTGGACCTGATTGCAAAGATGAAAGAAATTAACGGGATTATCTTCAACGGAAAAATATGATGGATACCGGAATCAGAGCCAGAGATCAGATAAAACACTTGCTAAAACAGGAATTGGAGTGTTTTAGTGAGATATTGGTTGAGACGGAATCGTACCTGTCGCAATTCGATACATACTCTTTAGAATCAATCATTGATTTGCTTAATATGCGTCAGCGGAAGATTGACTTTATCAAACAGTTGGAGAGTGAACTTAAAAATATCGGGGTGATACCGCGAGACGTTAATATTAAATCTCTTCAGGATAGTATTACCGAATTAGCAAAAATGCTGGTTGTCATTGATGCGAGAATATTGGATATTTTACAAACGGTAAAAGCGCAGTATCTTAATGCCATGTCAGGTATGGCTAACAGACAGCAAAAAGTCGGTCAAATGACTTCCAACCAGGGAAATAAGCCGCAATTAGTGGACATCATCCAGGAGTAAATCATGAATGCGATTAATGATATTACTGCCGGCCTTTCCCCGGAATTTAAAAAGATCCAAAAAAAGGATGATCTCAAACGGGTATCATCAGCGAAGGATCTGAAAGCGGAAGCGAGTGAAAAAGCGGTTGATAAAAAACAGGGTGATGATGTTAAGATCTCGAAGACCGGCAAAGATTTATTGCAGCGTGATAAGGAAATATCCGGATATGTCGATGAACTAAAGCAGCTATCATTACTAGATCAAAAAACGTCCGGGGTTATAAGAGAAAAAATCGCAGAAGGGGTTTACTCCAAACCGGAAATTAATGATAAAATTGTGGATGCGCTGTTATCGTTGCCGATGTTCCGTGAACCCGGACCGGATAAAGTTCAGGAAGACGCTGGGAATACCGGTCTAGATGACCAACGACTGGCCGACATCCGGAAAAAGATTCAAGGTGGCGGTTATGATTCTGAAGATGTATTAGAAGTTGTTGTTGATAAACTGTTGAAGCCTGGTCAACTAAAGTAGAAATATAACAGGTCTTTGATTTGTAAAATATCAGCGAAGGACCATTTGACTGATGCCAGGTGAAGTCACCGGTGGCAGGCGGGGTCAATATATGACAATGTATAATAAATTAATTTTCAATTTTCTTTTTCCAGAAGTTCCCGAATTTTTTCAGTAAGCTGATTTGAGGTGAAAGGTTTTTGTAAATAGGTTTGATTGCTTTCCAGGTTGGCCTGTTTGGTATAGCCTGATATAAACAGGAACCTGGTTTTCCCAATGAATCTATTGGCCTTATTGAATAAATCAGTACCCGACATCCGGGGCATATAAATATCGGTAATTACCAGATCTATCTTGTCTTTCTTTTCCTTCAGGAGTTTGAACCCTTCAAAACCATCTTTAGCAATCAGTGTTTTATAGCCGGACCGATCCAGAATTTTTTTAAGAACATTCAATACATCCAGATCATCTTCCACAATCAGAATAGTTTCTTTGCCCTTTATTATTTTCCTGGTTGAAGGTTCTTCTTCTTTCGATATTCCGATTGTTGTCGACGGGAAATAGATTTCAAAGGTTGTCCCCAGATCCGGTTGGGTTGAGCATCTGATGGCGCCTTTATGTTGTTTTACCAAACCGTAAACGATTGACAGCCCAAGCCCGGTTCCTTCGCCGACTTTTTTGGTGGTAAAGAAAGGTTCAAATATATGTTCCTGTACATCGGTTTCCATACCGACACCGGTATCGCTGATGGATAGTTTCACATATTCACCGGGTGACAATTCCGGTAATGAATGACAAAAGTCCTCATCAAGATTGACGATTCCCAGATGAATGGCAATTTGTCCTCCTTTTGGCATCGCATCCTGGGCATTAACACAAAGGTTGGTAATAATCTGTTGTAATGCAGTGCTGTCCCCGTTTATAATACAGGGAGTCTGGTTCAGCTCCGTAGTCAGATCAATATCATCCCTAAGGACACGTTTCAGGAACTGGACCGATTGCAGGACGATATGGTTGACATCCAATTGCCTGATTTCAAGGATTTGTTTGCGACTGAAAGCCATGAGTTGACGGATCAAAATTGCGGCGTCATCGGCTTTTTTAATAATCGCCACGAAATTTTCGCGTAAATTATGGTCTTCCGGCAGACACGCCAGGGCCAAATCGGCATAACCGATAATACCGGTCAGGATATTATTAAAATCGTGAGAAATGCCGGCTGCCAATCGTCCTACGGCTTCTAATTTTTTTGCCTGTCTAAGTTGTTCCTCTAAGATGACCTCCTGAGTCACGTCACGTCCAACAGAAACGTAATTAACAATTTCCCCTTGTGGATCACGAACCGGCGAGACGGTCATTTCTTCCTCATATAAAGTGCCGTCTTTGCGCTTATTAGTCATACGATGAGTCCATATCTCTTCCCGTTTCAGAGCTTCCCACATATCTTCATAAGCGGTATCGTTGGTCGTGTCACTTTTCAGGATATCCATTCTATGCCCGATAACTTCCTGGCGGTTGTAACCGGTGATTTTTTCAAAAGCGGGATTTACATACTGGATCAATCCTTCGGTATCGGTGATAACAATACTCTCGGCGGCCTGTTCTACGGCGATGTAAAGACGTCTACTGGTTTCTTCCTGTTTAACACGATCGGTAATATCCGTTAAATATATATGCGCAACATCCATCCCTTTCGGAACATGGATTTCCCCCAGGAACGTGTACCCGTTCCGTTGATACTCGGTAGTACAAATCACTTTATCATTTTTGATAAGGTCATCAATTATTTGTTTGCAATTATCAGGCAATAACCAGGAAACATCCCGGTCTTTACTGTGCATTTCTTTCAGGATATTAAAAGCCGCCGGATTGGCATAGCTGACATTTCCGTTAAGGTCGGTTCGAAAAACGGGGTGCGGGTTTTCTTCGGGGAAAGCCGATAATTGGAGGATTTCTTTTTCCCGTTCTTCCCAGACGGTGATGTCTTTCCCGATGGAAACAAAATGGGTGATTTCCCCCTGACGATTAATGAGAGGGGAAATTACTTTTTCGTCGTAAAACAATGTGCCGTCTCTTTTTTTATTAATAAATACGGCACTGAATTTTTTCCCGGCACTGATGGTTTTCCACAGTGAAGAATAGAAGTTATCGGATTGTTTCCCGGACTTAAGGATGCTCGGTTTTTTGCCGATGACAAATTCCTTATCATATCCGGTGTTTTCTTCGAAAGCTGAGTTCACATATTCAATTATCCCATTCGTATCGGTGATCATCACCTGATCTTCGGTTTGGTCTATTATCAGTGAAAATTTCCGCAATTCTTCTTCGGCAATTTTACGGGCGGTATTGTCAATAAAGAATACCTGAACCGCCGGTGAGCCCTGATAGGTTATTGCCTGAGCAACAGTTGCCACGTCGATGGACGAGCCGTCCCTGCGAATAAATTTTTCTTCCACTAATTCGGCCACCTTGTCAGGATTGGATAACACCATTTTTATTCGATCTTTTACAATGGGCCAGTAATTCTTATGGACAAAATTGAGGACGGGCATATTTATTAATTCTTCACTTGATTTATACCCCAGTATTTTTGCGGCGAGCGGATTGATGAACACGATTTTTCCATTTTGGTGAACGGCGATTCCGACCGGGGAATTTTCGAATATACTACGGTATTTTTTTTCCGATTCCGTTACGCGCGCGAATAAATGCGCGTTTTTCAGGGCGCTTGACACCTGGGCGGAAAAGAGGGGCAGGGCGGGAATAATGTGTTTTACCGATTCCCGGGTGAGTAAAATAATTGTGCCGACAATGTCCTGGTTAAGGAATATGGGAATAATTATCGCTTTATCAACCTGAAGGAAATCGGCAACTCTGGAAGCAATTTTATCGGTAATGTTCGGAATATAGTATTTGATAATTTTGATCAGATTTTCTTCAATGATGATGGGCCGACGTTTTGTAATCAGGTCTTTTAGTGATGGGGTCTCTTCAATATTTACCCGGACCTTCTTTGTCTTATACCCGGTGATTTGTTCAATTTTTTGTATTACCGGCGAAACGAAGGAATGATGTTCCAGTCGGGCTTCTTTGTGATCGGCGGTAAACCGGAAGATGGCGACATGAATCCCGAGGCGGCTTAACTCTTTGCTTAGAATTTCGTAGACATCTTCGGTAGCCAACCGGGACTGTACTCTTGAGGCGATTGTATTGAGGGAGGCTAAAATGTCGGCGGCCCGCTTCCGTTCAGTGATATCGGTGAACACGGCCATTGTGCCAACAAACCGATCATTTTTATACCGGGGACTGCCGCTTACCATAACATGTATTCGTTTTCCGTCTTTCCGGATCAATTCGAGTTGATACGAATCGGAAATTCCCTGCCGACGGCGTTCATCGGCGGCATTAACGATCGGCTGTTGATCTTTGGGAACAATTTGTGACCAATTTTTTCCTAATAGTTCTCCCTGTTCATAACCTAATAAGGAGTTTGCCATCGGATTCAGATAGACTATTCGACCATTTATGTCGATTACCGTAATACCTTCGGCCATGCTTCTAAGGATACTTTCGTTGAAATCCTTCAGTCGTTTTAGTTCCTCCTCTGTTTGTTTTCTAGCGGAGATGTCACGTGCGACGCCGATATAACCGGTTACATTGCCGTCCTTATCAAAGCTGGGAGAGATTTTATCTTCTAACCAAATATATTTTCCGGTGGTTTTATGCTTAACACGGTATGAACAAATACCGGAATATTTCCCGCTCAATATTTTTTCCGAACATTCGAAAAAGGTTGATCGGTCTTCAGAATGGATGATGTCATACCATAATTTAGGATTGTCGGTGAACTCATGGGGTTGATAACCAATAATACGTTCGGCCTGTCCGCTTACCAGTTCCACAATCCCCGGTTGGGAATGATTCTCCAGCGTTATCAAATAAATAATTTCGTTTATGTTTTCGACAACCCAACGATATTTTTTTTCGCTTTCCGCAAGAGCTTCCTTTGTTCGGGAAGATGTACGCTCCGCAATAATCCTTTTGGTAATGTCGCGAACTTTCCTTTCGGCGATAGTCAGTCGAATATTCAACAATTTCGGGTCAATCGGTTTCGGTAGGTAGTCGTCAGCGCCGGCATCCAACACAAGCTCAAGATCACGGGCCTGATCGCGCGCCGTTAATACCAGAACAACACTTTTGGTCCCTCTTCGGTGGGAACGTATTTTCTTGCATAATTCCAGTCCATCCATATCAGGGAGGAGTAAGTCCAGTAGGATCAGGTCGAAGCCGGATTGGACCGACCGGTATTTTCCCCACGCGGTTTCTGCGTTGGCACAAGTGGTTACCTCGTGCGACCGGGAAAGGAGAATGTTTTCCAAAAGGGCGCGTGTTGGTTGATCGTCTTCGATAATTAACGTTCGTATCATAGTTTATTGACTTTAAACCGGTAGAAGATTTTGTAATGGTGGTTTCTTCCTCAAATGACTTCCACAAATTCTTCCCCGGAGTTGTCGGAAGAAACAGAATTTTATTTTATGGGTTCCCCCACCTGAAAGGGACACACAAACATGACCTTTAATATTCATATACTTATTGATTTTATCACCATATTCGACAATCATACAACTCTTTAACCTCGGATTTTTCTTTTTATATTTTCCGGGATATTGTCGGAATCCTGATTGATCTGGTTGGAACGGACAATACAAAAAGTAATATGTTCATGAGATTTTCCATAGTGTTTTTAATCCGTATAAAAGCTTGATTCCAGGACAGCAGCGGGAAGATCATTCTCATCCTGACCGGTGTTCACTTACGGTGGCACTCTGGAAGTTTCATGAGTGAGGAACAGGTTATGGAATCACAAATATGCCGGATCTTTGCAATCTTTGCAATATTTGTGTAAAGTTTTGCAAGAATGTGCCGATAATAGTAGTAGTGGAGTAAAGTTCCAATGTCTGAAGAAATCCTAAATATCAAAGAAGCTTGTGATTTATTGGGGATAAAGCAACGGACAATGTATTCGTTGCTAAAAGAGGGAAAGATTCCGGCCATAAAAATTGGTGGTCAATGGAGATTTTCCAAAGAAATGCTGATAAGTATGTTCCATAAACAAATCTCATTAGGGAGCAAGATTCAAAAATGAGTGTAATTATGAGGATGCGATTGAATAATAAGGTACAACAGGGTGAGTACAATGACCAATAAAGTGCAAAAGTTCAAAGTGTTGGTATTCACGAATAATTCGTCGACCCTTAATTATTTTCAGTCCTTGCTCAAAGAGCCTAAGTATAAAGTAATATTTGTGGAAAGTAAGGAGAAGGTATTAGGGAAAATACGTTTATTTTTACCCGATTTAATTATATCGGAATTAAAAACGCCGAAGATTGATAAGGTGGAGTTGTGCCAACACATCAGGAAGGATCAACGCTTATCGAATACGATTATTTTACTGATTACTTCAAAACGCGCTGAGACCGAGGATACTCAATGTTCCGGGGTTGATGATTATTTAACAAAACCCTTTAATCGTGAGCATGTAAAAACAAAAATCGACTCCTATCTCAGAATCAAACGACTGCAGGATGATTTATTACAGTCAAATAAGGAATTGAATGAAACGATTTCAACGCTTAAAGAGCATGAGAAAATGTTGGAAGAATCCAATATGGCTCTTGAACGCGATAAGAAACTGTTAAGGAATTCATTAAGAGAAATCACGTATTTAACGACCGAGTTGGAAAAGTCCCACCATCATCAGGTACAATTAAATCAAACGTTAAAGAAAAATTTTAATGATCTGGTCAACTTACTGGCATCTATTATCGGGTTGCGCAACCCCTACAATATGGGGCATTCACAGAAAGTGGCTGAAATATCCCGGTTTATCGCCGATAAATTCGGTAAAACGGAGCAGGAGATCCGTAATATCGAGATCGCTGCACTTTTACATGAGATCGGGAAAATCGGAATTTCCGACGATATAATGAATAAAAATCCGGATGAGTTATCAGAGGAAGAAAAAATGACTCTGGCTCAACACCCCCTCGTCGGAGAATCATTACTCAAAGGATATTCCGGGCTGGAAAAAGCGGCAAAAATCATTCGTCACATTCATGAAAATATTGACGGCACCGGTTACCCTGACGGGTTAGCGGGTGACGCGATTCCTCTTGGTTCACGGATAATAAAGGCTGCTTCGCAGTTTGATCGAATGACCTATACAGCGGGAACACCGGGTGAATTTTATCGGGCGGTAGCAACTTTAAAGAATTCGGTGGATACTGATTTCGACGGACATGTGCTTCGTCATTTAAAGAAGTATGTTGATACATTCGCCGATCGACGTAAAGGACAACGGACTGAAAAAATCAATATTCTGGATTTGAAAGAAGGAATGATTTTGGCCGGGGACCTGTACACTTCCACGGGAATAAAATTGATACCAAAAGGAACGAAATTGTCGGAGTCCTCTATTAAATGCATTTTGAATTACAACAAAACGGATCCCCTTAAAGAAGGAATCTCAATCTTAATACGGTAAGGAATTATGGACATTGCAACGATCATAGGAATTATTTCGGGGATTGGACTGATCCTGATATCCATCATGTTGAATTCAGGGTTGGACTTGTTTGTTAATGGCCCGGCGATGATGATTGTGGCGGGTGGAACATTTGCTTCCGTTTTGATAGCCTATCCGCTCAATGAAGTATTGAGGGTTATGCAGATGCTTAAGCGTGTGTTTCAATTCAAAGCAGTGGATCCCCGGGCTTTAATTCAGCAATTAGTGGAAATTTCAATCAAGGCCAGGAGAGAGGGCATTTTATCGATTGACAAGGAATTGGGAAACATAAAAAATGATTTTTTACGTAAAGGACTACAACTGGTTGTTGACGGCATTGACGGATCATCCATAAACAATATTATGCAAATTGAAGTGGTTAATATGCAGAAACGCCACCGGGTAGGGTGGGAAATATTCGCTGAAATGGGGAAATATGCACCCGCTTTCGGGATGATCGGAACGTTGATCGGGTTAATTCAAATGTTAGCGAATTTGGATGATCCTTCAACGATTGGTCCCAAAATGGCCGTGGCCCTGATTACGACTTTTTACGGATCATTCCTTGCCAATATGGTTTTTGTTCCCATGTCCGTTAAGCTTAAAAGACGGAGCCATCAGGAATCATTGATTATGAACTTGATTATCGAAGCAATCAAATCGATTCGTTTAGCCGAAAATCCAAAATTGATGGAAGATAAACTGACCAAATTCTTATCCAATACCGAGAAGAAAAAATCGAGCAAATCATCACCGAAAAAACCCCCCAAAGGCGCGAAGAAATAGGAAACAAAATGGCTGAAGACCAAAATAATGGATTTACCCCTTTTCAGGAGGAAGATGATGATGATATGGAGGATTCGAATGGGTGGTTAATGACCTATGGCGATATGATGACCCTGTTGCTTACGTTTTTCATTCTGCTTTTTGCTATGAGTGAGACGAAGATGGATGATTTTGCCCAGTTAATGGAATCGCTGAAATCGGCGATCGGCAAACAGGAGGTTCCCGAGGCGGGCACCCGGGAGGGTTTGGAAATGCTAAACCGGGAAGCGAAAGAGAAGAAACCGAATGCGGTTGACGAGTTGGGGGCGATGGTCAATAAGGAATTGGAAAATATCAAGTCTGATGTGGAAGAATTCATTATGAAAAACAAACTGGCGGGGAAAGTAAAAGTGGAAATGGATGGTCGGGGAGCGGTTATTACAATCTCAGATGTTTTGCTTTTCCCCCCGGGTACAACAACTATCAACCCTGACGGTGAAAGCGTTTTAAAAGAGGTAAAGGATGTTTTAAAACAATTTGATTACCATATTAAAGTGGAAGGGCATACCGATAATGTGCCGATCAGCACGCTCCAATTCCCCTCGAATTGGGAATTATCGGCAAACCGGGCCAGTAAAATTGTCCGTTTCTTTATCGCTAATGGTATCCCCCCGGAACAATTATCAGCGGAAGGATTTGCGGAATTCCGCCCCATTGCGACCAATGATACACCTGAAGGACGAGCACAAAACCGAAGGGTTGAAATTGTTTATGAACGGACGAGTGTTGAGAATGAGATAAAGCGGATGGTTATTTCCGAGGGGAAAGATATTAAAAGAACAATCGAATAACTTCCGCCGCTAAAATACAGTCAAAGGAGAATTGTGATTTGGCGGTTAAAGCGGCGCAAGGTGTCTTTTCCTGATTAGTCGGTTTTTGCTGTTGAATGTTTAAGGTCGATCATCTCCGGGCCGCCGATAGTATATTCCTTTGAAGTAACTTCAATCATATTTTCCAGTTTCTGTGTGACATTCCTGATTTTGCCGGCATTTTCGAGAATAATTGTGGCTTTCTCCGACAACTGTGGATTCGAGTCCGGGCATTCGTTTAATATAAGTTCGGCACTGGAAACAATCGCCTGCAGGGGGTTATTAATTTCATGATTTGTGGTAATGGCGGTCTGATTGATGGTTTCGATCCTCTGGAGTCGCGCGTTTTCACGTTGTAAAGTAACGATCCTCAATCCTGTTCGCACCCGCGCCATTAATTCCTTGGGGTTGTAAGGTTTGGTAAGAAAGTCATCCGCTCCTGACTCCAGCCCCACAACCAGATCTTCAATCTGGCTTTTTGCCGTAAGGAGTATAAAATAAGTAAACCTGAAATCGCTGGAAGTTTTCAAAGCTTTGCAAAATTCATTTCCGCTCATTTCCGGCATCATCCAATCGGAAATTACCAGATCAGGGTGCAGTAATCTTGCCTTTTCCAACCCCTCAGCGCCGTTCCGTGCGAAAGATACATCGTAATTTTCCTTCTGGAAATGTTTCAGGAGGATTTTAACATGGAATTCATCGTCTTCAGCGATCAGGATTTTTTGATGGTTATTCATAAATGACAGCCGAACATTTTTCTACGGGTTATTGATGGAAAGAACTTTTTTAATTTTGGCAATAGAAATATTGTTGGTTAATATAACAAGAATGTATACTTTTCTCAATATTTTTGAAATTCTTTTAAGAGAGCGCATTAAATTATTGTATTGTAACAATGCTCAGTTAAAGGGTTGATTCTTTCCTAAATAAATTTGTTTGCCGGGCAGGGTGAATATTACGGTAGTACCTCCGAGGTCGCCGGGACTGTTTAATTCAATTTCTCCACCCATCAAATCGACAAAACTCTTTGTGATGCTTAACCCCAACCCGGTTCCGCCGAATCGTCGGGAAGTTGAACCGTCAACCTGAGTGAATTTTTTGAAGACGGTTTTATGTTTATCGGTCGGGATTCCGATCCCGGTATCGTGAATACTAATTATAACATAGTCTCTTTCGGGTGATTCCTCAGCCGTAACAACAATTGAACCCTCCGGCGTAAATTTAAGGGAATTCCCGATTAAGTTGGTGAAAATCTGTTTTACTTTCTGATAATCGGCGTAAACAAAAATTTTGTCGCTGTCGAGTTTTACTTCAAAATGAATATTTTTTTCTTTGGCCTTCTGATAGGTGGTGAGGTACACTTCATCAAGGACATCTTTAAGGTCAAATACTTTCAGTTCCAGTCGTACCTTTCCGGCTTCTATTTTCGCGATATCGAGGACGTCGTTTATAATTTGAAGCAGATTATTGGCGCTTTCCAAAGCATATGTAATGAACTCTTTTTCTTCCTCGGGAGAGTCACACATTCCATCCAGGATCAACTGGAGAAACCCGATGATTGAATTGAGCGGTGTTCGTAATTCGTGTGATGTATTGGCGAGGAATTCACTTTTTAAACGATCGGATTCCTTGGCGGCTTCCAGTGCCGATTGTAGTTCATCGCGGGTGGTCTCCAATTCCGCCATAATCTTGGAGGCGCGGGTCCAGGCCTCGTTCAGAGAGGCATAGGTTTTCTTTAATTCCTCTTCGGCCTTTTTCTTTTCCGTTATATCCATTCCGGTGGATACGAAAGAAATAATTTTACCGTGTTCATTTTTTATGGGGGTGATTGTTTTGGCCTCATAATATAATTCACCGTTTTTTTTCCTGTTTATTGTTTCTCCCCGATAAACATTGCCTTTCAGAATGGTTTGCCAAATTTTTTTGTAATGTGCTTTATTATGCTTACCGGACTTTAGAATTCGGGGGGTTTTGCCGATGGTTTCTTCTTTACTGTATCCGGTTAATTTTTCGAAAGCTGGGTTGACAAATTCAATGATCCCGTTTTTATCCGTAATCATTACCTGGTCTGCGGTTTGTTCTATGGCCCGCGATAGTTTTCTCAATTTTTCTTCCACCCCGGCGCGCGCTACAGCGCCGCTGCTTTGGTGGGCGATCGTCTGTAGTAATTTCAGCTCGTCTTCACCATATTGATTGGGAATGTAACTTTGAACCGACAGAACCCCAACGGTCTTGTTTTCCCATATAATTGGTACGAACATCAGGGAACGTGAAAGACGGGATTTTTCTCCGAAGCGGAACAGATTTGTGTCCTTTGGTTCCTCCTTACGATTAATCAGCAGAGGCTCTTGTTCGAAGATATTCCGGTGTTTGATTGATTGAATCGGGATATCCGTTGTTGCCACTTCCTGTGGCTCTTCGCTATCGTAAGGGGTGTCCTCATTATAGATGGAAATCAAAAGGCCTCGTCTTTCGTCTATTAGATCAAAACTGAAAGCATTGTGCCGGAAAAGCTTTCTTGATTCAACCCCAAGCACTTTTCCGATTTCCTTTATTCCCAGTGGTTCGGTAAGTTTTTGGGATAATCTTTGAAGAGCTTCCCGTTCCTCCTCAATCCGTTTCCTTTTTGTTATATCGCGTATTACACCTTCATATCCAAGGATAGATCCGTCCTTATCGTGCCAGAGCATTGATGTGATCAAACACCGTGCTGTTGTGCCGTCCTTCTTTCGTAATTGGACCTCGTAATCGTATACCGATCCCTTGGTTTCCATTTCTTTTTGAAGTTTATCCCGGTCATCGGGATTGACATATAGACCAAGCACGCCTATTTTTAACATTTCTTCTTTCGAATAACCAAAAAGCGCCAACATCGATTTGTTGACATCAATAAAACGTCCATCTCTCGTGGATATATAGATTGCGTCCCGTGATTGTTCGAAAAGGATCCGGTATTTTTTTTCACTTTGTTGTCGAGCCAGTGTAGCGGAGATTTTTTGTTGTGAGAATATGGCCGAAGCGATAAAGAATATCAGCATCAACACCAGGGATAATTTCTGGATGGTGGTAAAGTAGGAAATCCGTACGTCTGATATTTCCTGAATCCTTCGTGTAAGACGATCCATTAAATGGACAATAGCGGTTCCCTCCTCAAGGATAATATCAATCGCGAGTTTTCGTTCCTCCGGGTTAAGATGGGGTGAGAGATTGGTTATGTACCTCTCAACGATAGTAAACTTTTTGAGGGCATTCAGTAAATAGAGTCTACTTTCCCGGTCATTAATGGGGGGGATGCTGTCAGGGATCTCTCCCGTTGATGATTCGTCCGAAAACATATTTGGTGTTATTTTCCCGCCGTATAACATCGCCGATGCTGTCTGTCTGAAAAGATAACCGGGGTTGTTAAAAGGATTTATTGGATTATTATTCGTTTCAATAGTATCCCGGGTTGTATCCGTCGGCATCAGCAGGTAGGCGGTCAAATCATCCTGGATCATCTTTATTATCAGTGTCCTTTGACGACCCGCAAGATTTACCAGGAAGGCTTTTCCTTTCTGTTGTTCTATAACCTGGTAAGATACAACCGCTACAATAACAATGAGCAGAAGGAATCCCAGTACAGCGATACAAAATTTGAAATTCAGTCTTTCCCAAAAAATACCGGTATACTTTTTCCCGTTGTTTTTAAAACGTTTAAATACTAACAAATGTAATGCTATTATAATAATTCCGGTGTTCAGTAACGATTCAATCACAATTCGCAGAAAAGAGGAGTTCACGTATTGAATCATTATATGGTTATTTGTAAAGAACATTATGACAAAAGCTAAAATTCCGATTATAATATATCCGATAATTACCCTTTTGAGAGTTATTCCCTTTCCCCGGAATTTTCGTTCGAAAAACCATAACAATAACCAGATATACAACGTCAACAGGATGGCGTTTATTGATAAAAAAATTATTTCTGAAGCAATATTGAGATTGGATAAGGATGATAGAATAAAAACTTCTGCCAGGAAAACGGAAATGATTCCCATGATTATGCATATTTTGGGTTTTTTCAGCGGTTTTTTCATGCGGGTACAGTCAATTACTGAAATACGCTCTTTTCTTTTTCAACTCCTTCAAAACATATTCCTATCGATTAAAGATATTACTGTGATTAAGTCCGTTAATCTGTTATAGTTGTTGCTTTCGCAATTTGTATTCCGGGATTGCCTCTCGGAATTCAGAAACGCTTTGGTGACTGTGGAGAAGTATTCGCCAGCAATGAAAATTCTTTGATTCGGAAGCAAGGTTCTATTCTGAATTGAATCAACATGGTTTAAATGGGGTGTTATTTTACCAAATAATTTATGTTCTAAATGTATATAATTATCCGAAGAAGTTCGACGGGAACCATCGGGTATGATCTTCAGGTTGTTAATAACGTGATCAATTCTTTTCATTTTCAGTAATCCGTTGAGGTTAAGGAATAAACCGTACGGACAGACTCAAGATCGCCGGCTTCTGGTATTATTTATGTTCGCAATCGTTTACAACAGGCTTTTAAGCAAAAGCAACAATTATGCCAGTTAATCCGGTTAATATCTTTTTGAATGTTAATAAAAGGTTGTTGAAAGACCCGCATTCATTTTATCCTGTTGTCCCCGATTCGATTTTAATTGTTCGTTAATTACCTTTCCGTATTTTGTTGTTTATTCATATTTCCATTCCTTTTTTCCCTTTGAGAGTGGATACAATTATAAGTTCATCCGGTAGTTGCAACCAATGTTATACACCGAATAAAAACAATAAAATCCCGATTTTTGGTATGGAACTCCCGCCACGGTGGAACTGCGATGAGAAGTTGGATATCTTTTACGGGATCATCAAAGTTATTTTGTCCGGGAGTGAAATATACTCCATTTTATTTTTAATTATCGTAATTGACATTTAATTCTATTAGTGGGAATTATTTTCCACAAAACGGTAATTATTAACCGCTAACTTTGTCACGGAAAAAGTCAGGTGCTTTCTGCAACCCCCGAATTAAGATTCAACGGCCCCGTGTGATATAACCGGTCTAATAAATACCGACACTGACGGGAACTGACATTTTTCAACGGCGGCATTCCCCGAAATATCAGGATATAATAATGCGCTTTTGAACCTTGCCCAACAATTTGGCATATTATTTGTTATTTTGTTTTGCGTGGGAAACGGCGTTGATTTCGTTTATTAGGAAAAACTGTGGAGAAGAATCTCGTGGAACAATTTTATCGAATATGGAGAGGATGTTATTTTGAAAAACAGTTTTTCCATTTTTCGTCGATATCAACCTGTTTTCCGAGGTAAAAAAGGTTTATGAATGTTTATAATAATTAACTGGAAACTTCGCGTTGAAGACTTTGATATCGGGCACAATGTTGATAGTTATTTGAGAATGACGAAACATGGGAAATGATCATCACAGCTCAACCGCATTAATCCTGAAGAGAAGACTTATCGTTCGAGTCATCGCTTTTTTAGGGAATAAAACGTTTTCTTACGAGCTTTATGGTTCAATGTAGGGTTTCAATTTTTACGGATGAGTCATGAATGATACCGGTCGTTTCCCTTTCAATCCGAAGTTTTCGGAGTAAAAACAGAAAAGTAGTCCTTATTAAGGATAATTGTCGGACTAATTGGATTAACCAGGAAGGAATGAGGTGAATATGGAATCGAAAAAGTATAAACAGGTAAATATTGTTTACAGAATATTGGGAAATCTGAAAATATCCCAAAAGGTTCTGTTATTGGTGATTATACCATCTCTGGCCGCTCTCCTTTTTCTATATAACGTGCTTTCGGAAAGAATTGAGACACGGTCAAAAGCGAATCGGGTAAAAAACCTGACGGAGTATATTATTAACACCAGCGCGTTGATGCATGAACTACAGAAAGAACGGGGCGCGAGCGCGGTTTATATCGGCAGTAGTGGGAAACAGATGGTTTCCGAGTTGGATCGGCAGAGAAGGGATACAGATAAAGCGCTGGGGGATTTCAAGCAATTCCAGGAGGCGTTTGAACCACGCAAGTATGGGGCGGAATTTCAGTCTAATGTACAATATGCAAAAAGGCAGCTTGAGGAATTGTTCAGAGTACGGAATCAGGTTTCCACGTTAAGTATTGAGAAAGGAGAGGCGATCCGTTTTTACACGGAACTGATAACACATATGTTACGGTCATTCGAGAATGTGGCGTATTTTTCGGATCAGCCGGGAATTTCGGCACCGATAATTGCGTATGTAAATCTGATCGCGGCCAAGGAAATGGCGGGAATCGAAAGGGCCCGGATGTCCAGTATCGCCGCGGCTGATAAGGCGATCGGGCCGAAGGAGTTGACGGCCTGGATAAATGTTTGGAAGGGACAGGAAATATTGCTTCGGAATTTCGAATATATGGCGTCGGATGAGATGACGGAATATTTTGCCTCCAGATTTCGGGGAAATGTGGTGGATGATGTGGAAGCGATACGGGACCTGTTATTGCGGAAAGCCCAAAAAGGCAAGTACGGAATTTCGGCCAGTAGCGTGTTTACCGCCACGACCGAACGAATTAATTTATTAAAGAACATTGAGGATTTTCAGGCTAAGGAAATTGCCGCCCGGTCAGAGAAAATAGCGTCCGATGCGAATGTTGGCTTTATGGTAAACGCCGGTTTCGGACTGGCTGCCTTCCTGGTGGTCCTCGTGTTTA
>JALUTR010000033.1 GCA_027021785.1 Fidelibacterota bacterium
CCCGCAAGAATAATTCGACGCGCACCTGGCGTTATTTTACCAGTAACGGTCGTACTGAGTACAGCATTCAGGATGCCGCCACGGTTCCGCCGCCGCCGCCGTTATCCGGTTCGGGAGGCCCGGACCAGACATGCAATTGACGGTCTCTTATGATACCCGGAATTGAAAGAGAAAATTTTCCGGTGGATACTTTCATGGGTTCAGTTGAAAGGAGGTAAATGGTGAGTATCGGTGATCGGTGCCACCGATGATAAAACAATCCAACTCAACCAATGAAAAGGCGTTGGAAGAAGTCTAAGTTATTTATTAGTAATACTTAGCATTATTATTTTTTAGATTCCTATCGCAAAATAAATAGGGTGGTATTGCATAAGGAATAAAATACGTATAAAATAGAAGGAGGAAACATGATCGTTTTTACCTTAATCGTTGCCATGATCGCTTTGTTAACAGGACTTTCATTATTGTGGGCGCCCGATGTTTTGCAAAGACTGGGATCTGTATTAAACCGGGATTTCACAATTGACGATGTCATATTCGCCAACCGGAAGGTCTTTGGTTTACTGTTCTTACTGATTGGATTTTATCTGGTTTTCCTGTTTTTCAGAATGTGATTAGTGAACGACATGGTTGAGTATTTTTTTAGCGACAAACCGGGGAGTGAACTCATGCGGGAAATTTTTGTTGATAGTATCATCTGGATATTGGTTTTGGGGATGGTTCTGGCAACTGTCTCAGGAGTGCTATTAATCTTTAAACCGGAAAAATTGGAACGGATGAACCAGGTTCTAAACCGGTGGTATTCGACAAGACGGAAATTGAAATCACTGGAGATCATGCGTGAAACCGATACCTTTGTCTATCAACATAGCAAAGTAATCGGCTGGTTCTTTTTAATTGCCTCCGTATTCTGTCTATTCATTTATTTATCATTATCGCCTTCAAGACCGATTTGGGAAGCCTCTCTGACGAGCGGCCCCACTGAAACTCTCCTTGATGTTTTACAATGGTTCATTAAATTATTTTTCATCCTTCTTGTTGGCGCTGGGATTCCGGTTTGGATCCTGTTGATCGGCAACCCGCAGAAATTAAAAAAAATCAGCACCGGTATGAACCGGTGGATTTCGACCAGATTAATGTTACTCCCACTTGAAAATATGCACTATGACATTGACAAATATGTGATTAAACACAATAAAATTTTTGGAATAGGTTTTATTGTCGGATCGATTGTGTTATTGCTGTCCATTACCATGTTGATTCGATATTATTAGATTAATGGAAGTATTGTCTATTGATAGACTGTTATCCATAAATAAACTTTTTTTCAGATTCGGAACCGGATGTTCCGGAAACGGAAAGGGCGCTTTAAAACACTACCACAAAAGATTCATGTGTAATGAAGATTTTGGGCTGAAAAAATGAATCAGTAGGAATTGATGATAATCATGAAAAAGTGATATATCAGTATATCACTTATTATTCATTTTAGGAACAGATCATGTCTAATGTTAACTTACTTATTGTGGACGATGATAAGGTAACGGTCCGGCTTATCGAGGATTTTTTACGGGACGGAGGTGATAATACTATTGCGATCGAATCTTCCGGTGAAAAAGCGCTTGAAAAAATAGCGCAATCCCCACCAGACTTAGTACTTATGAGCATCAAACTACGGGGTGGGAAGGATGGTATCGAATTTGCGGAACAAATTGTGAATCGTTATTCCATTCCCGTGATCTTTTTAACGGACACGGAAGATGATGAATTGTTTCAGTGCGCCAAAATCCGTAAACCGTTCGGATACATTCTTAAACCGGTAAAAAAACAGGAATTACGCATCGCTCTGGAAGTGGCCTTTCTGATTCACGAGTCGGAAACAAAACTACGCGAGAACGAACGAAAATATCGGCAGATTATTGAGGAAACGACGGAAGTGGTTTATACCGCGGATGCGGAAGGCAACTTTACCTACATGAATCCGACGGGAATCAGGTTTACCGGATATACAACCGAAGAAATCATGGGAATGAATTTTACCGAATTGGTATCCCCATCCTGGCAAAATAAAGTCCGCGCATTCTATCAGCAACAGTTTCTGGAACGGACCGATAATACTGTTTTTGAATTTCCGATTTTAACCCGCATGGGGGAAGAAAGATGGGTTGAGCAGGCAGTAAGATTATTACGACAAGGGGATTGGGTAACCGGTTTTCAGGCAATCGTGAGGGATGTTACCGAACATAAAAAAGCGGTGGAGGCGCTTCGGGAGAGTGAAGAACTTTATAAAACATTGGTGGAAACACTGCCTGATTCCGTAACCATGATGGACCTGGATGGGCAAATAATTTTTGCGTCTCCGCAAACGGCCAGATTGTATGGGGTCAGGGACAATAAGCGGCTCCTGGGTAAAAACGCTTTTTTGTTTATCGCGCCGGAAGACCGTGAACTGGCTGAAAAAAACGCAATGGAAACTTTGGAAAAGGGTATAATCCGCAATGTGGAGTACACATTCGTACGTGAGGATAATTCACGGTTTGTGGGAGAGATGAATATCGCTTTGGTTCGCAATGCGCAGGGTGATCCGAAAGCATATATCACCACTTGCAGAGATATTACCGAACGAAAACAAGCCGATGAAGCGCTGAAAAAAAGTGAAGAAAAATATCGTCTGTTAATAGATGTTATGAATGACGGTTTCGCTGTAATCGATGATAAGGATGTGTTTGTTTTGGTAAATCCCCGGATGTGTGATATCTTCGGATGTGAGCACGAATCCGATATAATAGGACGGTCCATCCTGGAATTTATACCGCCGGATCAGCATGCGTTAATCAAAGCTGCAAATAACCGGCGTCGTACCGGTGTCTCGGAGACGCTTGAAATTTCCATCCTTCGATTTAACGGGGAAATTGCAATATTGAGGTTCAGTTCCGCGCCCCTATTCAACGAACAAGGCACGTACATCGGAGCTACCGGTGTTATTACCGATTTGACGGAAAATAAGTGGATGGAAAAAGTCGAGGCCAGCCTTTATGCTATTTCGGAAGCTGCGTATTCCACGAAGAACCTGGACGAACTTTATGCCGCCATTCATTCCATCATTATGAAATTAATGCCGGCTGAGAATTTTTTCATTGCTTTGGCTGAACCTGTTACCGACGAAATCAGATGGCTATACATAGCGGATGCCTATACACCACCCGAAAAAAGCCGAACCAGAAAGCGTGGCAAGGGATTAACCGAATTTATCCTGGACACCGGGAAAAGTTTGTTATTGGATCACAATGAATACATGGAAATGGTCTATCAGGGTGAGATAGAGATACATGGTGAGCCACCTATTCAGTGGGTCGGCGTACCGATGAAAACGGAGGGCAAGACCATCGGTGTATTGGCTGTTCAGACCTATTCCAAAAATGTCACTTTAAATGAGAACCATAAACGAATCCTGGAGTTTGTTTCCAAAGAAATTGTTCAGGCCATAAATCGCAAACGTGCCGAAACGGAAAGAGAACAATTAATTATTGAGTTACGGAAGGCATTGGATAATATTAAAACCTTAAAGGGATTGATCCCGATATGTTCCTGGTGCCATAAGATTCGTGATGATGAAGGATATTGGCAACAGGTTGATGCCTATGTTGAAGCCCATTCCGAAGTTGAATTCTCACACGGTATTTGTCCCGAATGTGCGGAGGTACATCTAAAGTTGAAGCCGCACGTTCACCAGTAATCAGGTGCTCTTCCGCGCGTATTGTTTACTTCAGACGGTATGATCAGCACTTCGAACGTTGATTGCAAATGGTGATCGCTGTTATAACATCCCATTCGTTATGAAATATTCCGACTTCCGGTACGGGATAAGAGTAGTCGGGAAATGAGACGTAGAAGGGAACGGAATTCTTCAATGGGGGTTCGCTTCGATATGAGCCGGTGTAAACGCCGCCGGTCCGCGGATCAAATTCAAGATAATGAAATGTCCCCTGCTTAATAACTATTAGGCTTATTTTTTACCTGACATAATTTGTATATTCACCATTCTATAAGATAAGAAAAAGAGTAGTCAATCCAAATTTCAATATAAATAAAATGCAAGAGATACATTCCCGATCCGTTGACATGTCTTCTTTACCGTTTCGCCTTTTATTGATTATGTTGGTTGTGATTTTTTTCGTTGAAGGCATCGTAATGTATATCATCCATCAACTGCAACCTCTGGCGCCGCAAATCGAAGGATTATTGGATGCCGCCTTGTTAACGGTTTTCGTTTCCCCGGTTTTGTATCACTTTTTTTTCCGGCCCATGTCACGACAGATAAAGCTCAGTCAAAAAGCCAGGGAAGACCTGCAACGGATTAAGGATGAACTGGAGGAAAGGGTTGCTGAACGGACCCGTGAATTGACAGCAATCAACGAAACCTTATCGAATGAGATAACGGAACGATCCCGGGTGGAATCACGTTTGCGGGAATCGGAAACCCGCATGCGCTCTTTAACCGAATCGGCCAAAGACGCTATTATTTCCATCGACAGCGAGGGGAAAGTCATTTTCTGGAACAAGAGTGCGGAGCTGATTTTCGGGTATAGTGAGGAAGAAATGCTGGGTCAATCGTTAACCGTAATTATACCTGAAAGATATCGGGAGGATCATCGCCGGGCCTTGGAGCGCTTTATGGCAACGGGGAAGCAGAAGTTAATCGGGAAAATAGTTGAAATGTCGGGGAGGGGAAAAGATGGCCGTGAATTTCCCATAGAACTTTCACTGTCGACCTGGCAAATAGAACAACAGACATTTTTTACCGGTATAGTTCGTGAAATTTCAGCCCGTAAAAAGGCTGAGGAACAACTGCGAAAACTCACCCGTGCGGTTGAGCAAAGTCCCGCCCTGGTAATTATTACCGATATCGACGGTACAATTGAGTATGTCAATCCGAAGTTTACGGAAGTAACCGGCTACACCAGGGAAGAAGCAATCGGTCAGAATCCGCGCTTTTTAAAATCGGGAAAACATCCGCCTGAATTTTACAAGGAACTCTGGGACACCATCAAATCCGGAAACGAATGGCGGGGAGATTTTGTAAATAAGAAAAAAAACGGAGAATTGTATTGGGAAGCGGCCTCGATTGCGCCTGTTCAGGATGAAAAAGGGGTCATCACGCATTTTGTCGCGGTAAAAGCGGACGTAACCAAACAAAGGTTGGCTGAGGAAGCATTACGGAGATCGGTAGAAAAATACAGAACCATCATCGAAAACATTCAGGATGGGTATTACGAGGTGGATTTAGATGGCAATTTCACCTTTGTTAATAACGCACTTTGCAGAATCATGGGATATTCCGCAGACGAATTAACAGGTATGAATTATCGGGATTATACGGATGATCTCAATGCCCAAAAAGTGTATAAAACATTTAATCATGTTTACCGGACCGGAAAGCCGGCGGAGTTGTCTGATTGGCAAATCATTCGCAAGGATGGAGAAGTGCGGTCCATTGAGGCTTCCATATCAACTTTAAAGGATGTGACCGGTCGGATAATAGGTTCCATGGGAATTGTCCGGGATATTACAGCACGGAAAAAAGCGGAAGAAAAATTGAAACAATCGGAGGAGAGATATCGCGTATTGGCGGAACAATTAGACGAATCCAATTCCATAAAAGAGCTGCTTTTGGATATTATTACCCACGATTTGCAAGGCCCCGCCGGAGTAATCCAGGGAATGGCGGAAATATTATTATCCGAGGATCCGGAGAACGATGAATTACAGCTTATACAAACCAGCAGCCGGGCTTTGCTGAAGGTAGTAACCAATGCGGATACTCTTTCCAATATTGCCGTTGGGGAAGAGATTGAAAAAGAATCATTGGACCTCGCGGAAGTTATCAAAGATGTATTGAAGGAATTTGTTCACGCACTGGAAAATACCGGGATGAACCTGGAGACTCATCTCCCCGAAACATTGCCGGTTAGGGCCAATCCGATTATAGCCGAAGTGTTCCGAAATTATATCAGCAATGCGATTAAGTACGCGCACCGGGGAGGGAAAATTGTTATCGAAGCAGGAAAAGATGAAGAGTATATAACAATTTATATTAAGGACTTCGGAGAATCAATCGCGAAAGAAAATTATGAGCGTATTTTCGAACGCAGAATGCAACTCGAAAAAGACAAACCGCAGGGAAAAGGATTGGGCTTGGCCATAGTAAAACGAATTGCCGATGCTCACAACGCAAAAGTTTGGGTGGAACCGAATTATCCCAGCGGGAATATTTTTTGTTTGAAACTTCCACGGGAGAAGAAATAAGAATTTGTCATCATTCCGATCAGTCCCCTACACCAATGAGATGGAGTTATTGTGAAGAGATGGAGATAATTCCCCCGGTGTATGGCATTTAAGTCAAACACCCCCCCCATGAAGCAAGCTTGTTTCATTTATGGCTCCAAACCATTTGAGTGCAAAATATATTTAACCAGGCGCGTCCCGTCCGGTTGAATTAAGTGAATAAAAGTACCGATACAAAATAAAAGCGCGCCCTGAACCGATCACTTTTTTGTGGAGTCTTTTTTTATTTGAATGTACATTCAATATATCACCCCTAAAGAGGTCTGGATATTATCATTATGGCTAACTCCTATAACCCAAAAAATCCACACCGGTTCAGAGAGGATGATCGAACCTATTTGATTCATTTAATTATGGACGTCTGTGCGGATGGAGTCGTCATCGTTGATCCGGAAGGGAAAATTATTTATACCAATGTAGCCAATAACAACATGTCAGGCTATTCCGAAGAGGAATTGATGGGCGAACCTTTTTGGAAACTTGTTGTTTCCGAAGACCGGATGAAAATCGAATCATTTGTTAATAAAATGGCGGACAGACAACCAAGACTGGAAGTGATGGAAGTAGAATATCTCCGCCGGGATGGCGAGCGGTTACCGGTTGAAATACAACTGAACCATGTATGGGACAACGGAAAATTAATCGGTGTTATTGCCAACATACGCGACATAACCTATCGAAGGAAAGTGACGGCTGAACGGGATCGGTTGCTTAGGAAAACTCAGGACCAATTAAAGCAAATACAGATCCTTTCGGATGCCGCTTTGACATTGCATAATGAGGATTTTAAGGAATCGTTACGATCCATTTTAAAAATTGTTCTTAGCTTTGTGAAATCGGAAATAGGGTGGATAGTCATACGGGAAAATCAAGACAGTCCCTTTCGGTTAATAGTTCAACAGGGATTGTCGGACCTGATGAGCGAGACGGGTATAAAGAAGCTCTTTCAGGATCAATGCCCATGCTGGGAAAAAATATTCAACAGGGAACTTACCACCGTGGGGGATGTCGTAAAATGTGAGCGTGCGGAGAAGTGTGAATATTTAAAAGACATTGTAAAGGTTCATTACTCAATACCTGTCAGGATCGGTCCGAATATCTCAGCAATAATTAGTCTGGTATCGCATGACTGGGAGCACTTTAGCGACAACGACATTGAAACGCTGAATAAAATATCCGGTCAGTTGGCGATGGCTGTTGCCAACCAGGTTGTTCTGAATCAACGTTTACAGGCACAAAAAGAATTGGAACAATCGGAAAAGCGTTATCGCGAATTGATTGAGTCGGCCCCGGTCAGCATTACGGTTCATCAGGACGGCAAATGGGTGATGTTGAATAAGGCGACGGTGGAAATGCTTGGATACGATAGTGAGGACGAATTGATTGGGAAAACGGTTTGGGAAGTGATACATCCGGATTCCAGGAAAGCCGCTATGGATCGTTTCCGTGAAATTATTCAGACAGGCAAATCATTTCCATACACAGAGAGAAAGGTCCTTAAAAAGGATGGTTCGGTAATATATGTTTTGGTCTCCGCAAGACCGACAACATATCAGGGAAGGATAGCCATACAGACTATTTCCGTTGAAATTACAGAACGTAAGAAGGCGGTAGAAGCGTTGGCTGCCAGTGAAAGAAAATATAGAAGATTGATTGAACAGATGCGGGAAGGATTGGTGATTACCGATGAAAACGGGATTATCACCCTGGCAAACCCCTGGATGTATAAGTTGTTTGGTTCCGACCGTCCCGAGGACATAATCGGCCGCTCGTTCCACGATTTTCTGAGCGGGGACAATCGAACCCTGATTGAGGAGAAAATAGAGCGACGGAAAAAGGGGATTTCCGAGGAGTATGAATTAAAGGTGGAACGTGAGAATGGACGACCCCTTATATTGGGAATAAGCGCTTCCCCACTCGTGGATGAAAATGGTAATTATCTCGGCAGTTTAACGATTTGTGCCGATCTGACCGAGAAAAAGGAACAACAGAAACTGGAAGCCAGTTTGTATGCTTTATCAAGAGCTGTACACACCACGGAATCGCTGGATGATTTATACCCTGCCATTCATGAGATTATTAAAGGATTGATGCCGGCCCGCAACTTCTATTTAGCTTTCTATGATGCTGAAAAAAACCGGATTTATTGGCCATACATCCAAGACGAGACTTTAAATAAGGAATCGGTTCATCCGCGGAAACCCGGGAAAGGATTAACCGAGTTCGTCCTGAATACGGGAAAGAGTCAATACTTATCCCGGGCCGAGATAAAAGAACTGATAAAAGAAGGTACGATTGTTCAGTACGGCGCTGTCCCGAACCAATGGTTGGGGGTACCCCTGATCGTTGCCGATCAGACCATCGGTGCGTTGGTTGTACAAACATATTCCGAGGAAATCAAACTTACTCCCGGACAGTTGAAAATCCTCGAGTTTGTTTCCTCGGAAGTTGCACAGACTATTTGCCGTAAACGTGCCGAAGAAGAATTGGAACAACTGGTAGAGAACTATCGCAGTCTTTTCGAAAGCACAACGGATGCAATTTTCATTCATGATAATCAGGGGAGATTCCTGGACGTCAATCGTGCTGTAATTGAAATGTATGGTTATATGCGGGAAGAATTACTGGGTAAAGGCCCGGAAATGTTAACCGATGAAACAAGAGTGGATCCGTCCCTCGCGAAGGAATATTTAAACCGGGCTCTTGATGGTGAAGTTGTAAGATTCGAATGGTGGGGGAAACGAAAAAACGGTGAATGTTTCCCAAAAGATGTCATTTTAACAAAATCGACTTATAACGGAAAAGAAGCTGTTATTGCTTCGGCGCGTGACATATCTGAAAAAAAACAGGCTGCCCAGGAGTTAGAACAGCGGTTACAGGAATTGGAGAGATTCCAGAGTCTAACCATAGGGCGTGAGCTGAGAATGATCGAATTAAAGAAACGCATTAAGGAACTGGAAGAACAAATTGTTAGCAAAGGACCGTGAACAATAACGCAATTGACTCTTATCCTGGGAAGCGCCGGTAAAAACACCAAATTCCTTTATAAATACGATGGTAAGGCAGAAAAAATAGTTAAACTATGTATGCTATTTTAGATGTTAATTAGCAAAAAAGTATATGATTCATAGAAAGATAATATACCGGTTGTTTGTTTTCAGCCTGTTATTCATTGTGCGAATCCAGGGTTCCATTCCCTCCGGTATCACATCAATCGCCTTGACGAAAATTGATCAGGACGGGGATTTCCTGCCTGATCGAATAGGGGATACGGTATTGGTAGCCGGCCGGGCAAGTGTGAATGCCGGGACCCTGGATACGACCAGGTTGCGCGTATTTATCCAGGATCGAACGGGCGGATTATTACTTAACGGGTTTAATTGGGAAAACCCTATCCAACTCGGCGATAGTATTGTCGCGACCGGTGTTCTGAATACATTTAACGGAGTATCCGGAATCAGTGTGCTTGATTATGTCGTGGTACCGGGACAAACTCATTTACCTGATATTATCGATTTGCAAACCGTTCCCCCGCCGGTTCGGTGGGAACAGTTTGAAGGTATGCTGGTCAGGTTAAGAGGTACAATTCGGGACTTTGGCCGGAGCATGAGTGGGGATCAGTTTTTAAAGGTTGCTTTATCCAAAGATCCCCAATCCGGAATTGATGTTTTCATCTATCATAACCGGCGACCGGTTCTGGATATTGATGATTATTCTATCGGTGATGTTGTGATGGTCACGGGTATTGTCGGTCAATATGATACAATCGAACCGTTCGATTCAAACTATGAATTATATCCGCGATATGATCTTGATCTAAAAATCGTGGGTAGATCCTCAGCACTGTATGCAAAGGTTTTTATAATTGGCATTATTGCGTTCTTCATAGTAATCGGATGGATTCTGGTTTTAAGGTGGCGATTAAAGATACAGACCACGAACCTGCGGGAACGTGAGAAAGCCCTCGCGGAAAGTGAGGCGATGTACCGCACACTGTTCGATAACAGTACCGTGGGGATCGGGATCACCGACCAACAAGGGAATCTGATTGCCTATAATGATGCCATGTTAAAACCGGGAGGATATTCCCGGTCGGATATTGAAATAATGTCCAACGTTAGAAATCTGTATTATAATCCGGAAGAACCGAAAAAAGTACTGGATTTGGCACGAGAAGAGGGACGGGTCGATCGTTATGAAGTTCAATTCAAACGGAAAGACGGGACGCCCTATGATACCTATCTCACATTAAGGCCCGTCGTTGTGAAGGGGGAGGTTTGCTGGCAAGTGATCGTGGAGGACATAACCGAGCAGAAAAAAGCTACCGAAGAGTTGAATCGCTTGAAAGAATTCCATGAGAATATTGTAACCAATATGGCCGAAGGTGTTTTTGTTATGGATGAGGAGGGGCAGATTATTTATAATAACCCGGCGGCGGAAAAAATGTTGGGTTATACAACCGGTGAATTGAAGGGAGAACACTGGTCCAAAATAACCCCCAGAGAATTTCACCGTCTTATTTACACCATCGATGAGAAGCGAAAGAAAGGCATTACCAATACTTATGAATTGGAACTGGTTCGAAAAACCGGCGAGCGAATTAATGTTTTAGTGAGCGGGAGCCCCCGATTTAAAGGGTCTAAATTTATCGGTACGCTTACGGTGCTTACCGATATTACCGAGCGTAAACTTGCGGAAGAAGATCTGAAAACCTGGAAGAACCGTTATGAGATAGTTATTACCGCAACCGGTGAAATAATCTACGAATGGGATATCATTAATGGGAAAACCACCTGGGGAGGGAGCGTGGAATCGGTTTTGGGATACACGGCTGAAGAACTATCCGCCATGGAGAACGGCTGGGAGGTTAGTGTTCACCCCGAAGATCGTGATCGCGTAAGATCCCGGTATTTTAAATTGCTTATGGGAAATAAAACGAAGGTGGAATTGGAGTATCGGTTTTTACGCAAAGACGGCACGTATATCCAGGTCCTGGATCGTTCGCTGATCATCAGGGATGAAAACGGAAAAGCAATCCGAACTCACGGTGTTTTAACCGACATCACCAAACAGAAAATGGCCGAGAAAGAGGCTGAAGAATTGAACCGGTTACGAACGGTTCTTTACCGAATCGCCGATGCGACCTCGCGAACCGATAATCTGGAAGAATTCTTTAAAGCGGTACATTCCTATTTAAGCACCGTCGTTGATACCTCAAACTTTTTTATCGCCATTTACGACCGTGAAAAAGAAACGATGTCGTTTCCTTATTATATAGATGAAAAGGACTCCGCCCCAGGTCCCATTAAAGTACGGAAAACACTTTCGTCACACGTGATTCACACCGGTAAACCTCTGTTTGTAACTCAGGATACCATCCGGGAAATGGGCGAAAGTGGGGTAATTGATGTCATCGGGACGATTCCCAAGGTCTGGTTGGGGGTGCCCTTGAAAGTAACCGAGGGGTTACGGGGAGAAGAGCAGGTTATAGGCGTAATCGTGGTCCAGAGTTACACGAACCCGACACTTTATTCCGACCGGGAATTGAAAATACTGCAATTTGTATCCGATCAAATTGGGATGGCCATCCACCATTTGCAGATTGAAGAGGAAATACGTAAATCGGAAGCCAATTACCGCCGGATCTCGGAACAGTTGGCCGAATCGAATAATCTTAAGGCATTGCTGCTGGATATTATTACCCACGATTTGAAAAACCCGGCCGGTACAATCAGCGGTATGAGTGATTTAATATTGAGTGAAGATCCTGAGAATGAAATGATTCGCGTTATAAAGGAAAGCAGCGACAGTTTGTTACAGGTGATTGAAAATGCCACGACCATGGCGAAAATTACCCTGAAAGAAGAAATTGCCATGAAGCAACTGGATTTGACGGCGATGATGGGACAAATTGTTCAGGAATATCGTTCTCAGGCTGCGAATGCGGGTATGACAATTAATAATCGGTTAACCGACCAATTGATCGTTGAAGCCAATCCGATTATTGCCGAAGTTTTTAAGAATTATATCAGCAATGCAATTAAATATGCCGCTTCCGGGAAGAAGGTAATCATCGAAGCTCATTTAAGCAGTGACGACCTAAATGAGACCGGTAAATTTGTTATTGTAAGCGTTTCTGATTTCGGAACACCGATCGAGGAGAAATATTATCGTTTAATATTTGAAAGACGGATCCAATTGAATGATGGTAAAAAACACGGTCGCGGATTGGGTCTGGCGATCGTAAAACGGATCGCGGATGCGCATAATGGTGAAGTCTGGATAGCGGCCAATATAGATCCTAAGACCAATGAAAAGGTCGGAAACACGTTTTATTTAAAAATTCCAGCCGGTGTCGAGTCCTCTGACTCAACGGCGCAAAATACCAATCCGAAAGGATGAAGAAGGAGAATACATTATGGAATAACGTAATGATAAGTAATGAAATCGAGAGGTATCCTGAATAGTTGTTTAATATTGAGATTGTAAAATGAATGTTGAAAAAGTAAAAAAAACAGGGCGAAACGGGGAAAACGAGCTTACATTGTTAGTGGTGGAGGATAACCCTGCAAATATGAACTATCTGCTATTTTTATTAAAAAAAATGAACCTGGCTGCGGTAAAAGCCGCGACCGGTGAAGAAGCCTTAATTCTGATGAAAAACAAGACCGTGGACGGCGCTTTACTGGATATTAACCTGGGACACGGAATGTCCGGTATAGAATTGATGCAGATCCTGCGGCGGGAAAAACGTTTTGCGAAAATCCCCATAATTGCGGTCACGGCCTATTACGGTGGTGGTCTACATGAAGAATTGTTGGAACAAGGGTTCACCGATTATTTGTGTAAACCATTTAAATACAATGAACTGAAAGAAATGCTGGCTAAATACTTTATTATTCATTGACGTACCGGTGTTGACAAAGCAAAAAGCCGAAGAGTTAATTCATCGTCGGGAAACCCTGTTGAGAGCACTTCAACAGGCGATTCATTTATTTCTCGACGAAGTCGACTGGGAAAAACACATTTTGGAAATACTGCGGCTTTTGGGCAATGCCGCGGATGTCGACCGTGTCTATATATTTAAAAACCACGTCAAGGCCGATCGTACCATATATACCAGTCAATGTTTCGAATGGGTGGCGTCGGGTGTCGAATCCCAGATGGGGAATCCGTCGTTACAGGATATACCCTGGGAGGAAAGTGGTTTTACTCGGTGGCTTACTATTTTAAAAAAAGGTGATATCGTAACCGGTCGGGTTAAGGATTTCCCGATTCAGGAACAGGAACTTCTTCTGTCGCAGGGTATAATCGCGATTGCGATTGTGCCGATTTTTGTCGGAAATGAGTTGTGGGGATTCATCGGGTTTGACGAATGCACCCGGGAGCGAATATGGGATCGGTCGGAGATCGATGTGTTAAGGATGGCAGCCGATACGGTTGGAATGGCAATCCTGAGGAAAAGGAATGAAGATGCCCTGAAAAAAAGCAAGGATCAATACCGTTCGATCGTTGAAAATGCGCGTGATATTATTTTCCGGACTGATCCAAAGGGTATTATCACCTATGTAAATCCCGCGGTGTTGAAGAAAACAGGTTATCGAAAAGAAGAGTTGATTGGTATGAATTACCTGGATCTGGTCCATCCGAATGATGTGGAAGAAGTTAAATCCATAATTCGAGAAATGTTTCGCCAACATTCCGCTGAAAGCAATTTTGATTGCCGAATATTAACCCGGAACAGGGAGATGTTGTGGGTGGATAATATTGCCACGATACTCAAAGAGGGGAAGGAAATTGTTGGTTGGCAAAGTATTGCCCGGGATATTACACAACAAAAACAATTGGAATATGAACAAAAGGTTCTGCACAAATTTTCCCAACAATTAAACGGTCCCCTCACAATCAAGGAAATAGCTTTGCTTGCCGCACGGACGACAAAGGAATTATTTGATCACGACGTATTTTCCCTGGATCTCCTGGATGAAGAAAAGGATGAGTTAGTTGGGGTTTATAATGAAGATCTGCCACCGGGTGGGACCAAACCCGTGGAATATCCGGCTAAATCCGTGCCCGTTGAGAAAGTGCGTAACCGCGAGATCCTGGAGGGGCAGTCTAAATTAATCAATCGGAAATCCGATACGGAACAATCCGATTTAACACGTTTTGGGAATGAAACCCGTCCTTCCAGGTCGTTAATGTTCGTGCCGATCATTTGGAGGAATAAGACAGTGGGGGTTCTGTCCGTTCAAAGTTACACTCCCAACAAATACGGCTACCGCGATCTGGCTTTGTTGGAAATGTTTGGCTACCAATGCGGTGGCGCCTTGGCAAGGGCCTGGTCCGAACAATCTGCCAATGAACGTTTACAGGAACTGGAATTGTTTTATAAAGTTACTATTGATCGGGAACTTAAGATGGTAGAGCTAAAGAAAAAAATTGCGATCCTGGAAAAGCGTTTATCCGATACACGGAACGGGAACCGGTAATGATTTTTAAACCTGATTGCCTGCATTTTAGTCTCATGAGAGCTTTCGGATTCACCGGTCATTGATTTTCATGTTAAATTAGGTTTTACAATCATGATGATTTTGCTAGTTTCCGGCTTGTTCTAAAATAAAAACTGCGTATTCTATCGGATAAATGGATTACTATGACAACGAATCAGACAGGTAAAATGGGACCCGAAGAAAAATCGAAAATGTTGCAGCAACACCTTGAGGAGCGTGTCCTTGAGCTGGAAAAAACGCGCAAGGCTATTCTGAATATCCTTGAGGACACCGCCCAATCAAAAGAGGCGTTAGTACAATCGGAAGCCCGCTACCGCGATCTCTACGATCACGCTCCGGTGATGTTTCATACCCTTGATCTTAAGGGCAATATTTTGGAATGCAACGAGGTGTTGTTACACACCATGGGGTATGAGAAGGAAAAGTATATCGGTCGTAATATAAGGGAATTCCTGGCGCCGGAGTACGGGGAAACCGTGTCCAAAACCCTGGAGGAAATTATCCAAAAGGGTAAGGTGGAAGGTATTGTCCAGGAGTATATTTGTCAAAACGGGGAACGATTACCGATTGAGTTAACGGCCAATATCGTTACCGATGAGAAAGGCAACCCGGAATCGATACGCGCCGCTTTGGTCGATATCACCGATCGGATGGTGAAAGAGCGTATAGAGAAACGTGCTTATCTCGAATCGCAACTCAGGTCAGAGACCTTCCGTCTTTCGATGCGTCAATATGACGAAATAATTGAAATGTCACGTGTCCTTCAGTCCCTGGCCGATATACATCTGAAAATATTGCAGGTTAAAGGCGTGGTACTTTTCCACAAATCGGTAGAGTCTGATCAGTTTGTGAACTGTGCCGTTGCCACAGATGATCGGATTCACAGGAAGATAAAGGAGTATATACCTTCTTATGCCCGTTATATGACTTTCCCGATCGGAGATAACAGGACCCTGACGGAAGCAATGCAGGGTGATGAGCCGATAGTTTTGGAAGGTTTTAAAGTTTTTGGAAGAAGTGAAAAGTTGGCTGCTCACGATGCCCTCTTTCCTGAATGTAAGAATCTATTAATCCCCTTGAAACCGTTCGGTTCACCCTGGGGGTTGATAGGTATTATAGCCAAGCCCGGACATATTGTGTTTGATTTACCTGAGTCAATTCGTGAAAACCTGGAGGCCGCGATTATAAGGCTGGAAGAATGGAATACCCACATTCTTAACCGCAAAGAAATTGACCGGCTGGCTAATTTCCCTCAGGAAAACCCCCTGCCGGTAGTGGAATTGGACAGCCAGGGGGATTTTACCTATATTAATCCGGCCACCGTATCGCTTTTGGCAAAATTAGGGGATAAGGACGTTAATATCTCCAAGATACTACCGGATAATTACGAGCAACTGGCCAGGGAAAGTTTAAAAAATGGAAAGGATATCGTCCCGCATGAGGTGGAATTAGGTGACACGGTTCTTTTATGGTCGGGCCATCCGATTGTGAATCTGGGGCTCGTGCATTTTTATGCCACGGATATAACCGCTCTTAAGAATACGGAGCGGGAATTGGTTAAAGCCAAGGAACAGGCGGAAACTTCCGATCGACTGAAAAATGTGTTCTTAAGTACGATGTCGCATGAGGTCAGGACTCCTTTAAATGTAATCCTTGGATATACCGATCTGTTGGCTCTTGAAATAAAGGATTCCGTTTCCGAAGAAGAAAAAAGTTTTTTCGATGCCATCCATGAAAGCGGAGAACGTTTAAAACAGCTTATAGATGATATATTGGATATATCGCAAATCGAAGCCGATCAGATCTTTTTGAAACGACAGGTTTTTCAGGCGGATGATTTAATTAAGCGATCGGTAAAGGAAATTCGTGTCGAGGCTCAAAAGAAAAATTTACAGATAGTTGAAAAATACAATGCTCCCGAGGCCTGCGTTAAAGTAGACAAAGTCCGCCTGCAACAAGCCCTGGGAAATATTTTATCGAATGCCGTCAAATTCACTCACCGGGGGAGCATTACCATATCCACACAAATAACCGAAGACGAGTATTGTGTCAGCGTCAGCGATAGCGGGATCGGAATCCGCAAAGATTTCAAGCCGTTCCTGTTTGCCCTCTTTCGCCAGGCCGAGGAGGGATACGATCGCAGTTATGAGGGCGCCGGGTTAGGACTGGCGATCAGTCATCGGCTGGTCTCGGCCATGGGCGGCAGGATCGAAGTCAAAAGTCAGGAAGGAAAAGGGAGTCGGTTTTTTGTTTATTTACCCCTGGTAAAGGAAAAAGAAATCAGAATAACTCAACCGGTAACATCGACTACTGAAGCTGCGGGATCAATAGAACTGCCTTCGAAAAAATATACGGTTCTTGTGCTGGAGGATAATCCTGCCAATATGAGATATATTCAATTTCTGCTGAAGAAGATGGGTATGAATTATTTATCGGCGGAGACAGGGGAAAAGGCATTGAAGCTCATTCGGAAAACCACCCCTGATTGCATGCTGATTGATATCAGCCTGGCGGAAGGAATGTCGGGAGTTGAATTCTTAGAAAAGGTAAACGCAATTAAGACCTTTGATCATGTGCCTAAAATTGCCGTTACCGCACATGCCATGAAAGGGAAGAAAGAAGAATTTCTAAAAGAAGGTTTTAACGATTATCTCCCCAAGCCGTTCACAATAAAAGATTTAAAATATATTCTCGGCAAGAATTTGAAATAACGAACTTTCCGGCAACCTATGCTTGCTGGTTCAGAAAATCCTCGAGTTGCCGAACATAATCCTGATATTTATTGATATCTTCAGCAAGCGCCGCCGCTTCCATTTTCTTCCCTAATTCGGTCAAATTTGCAAAACCATAACCACCTCCGCTGCCTTTCATATTATGACCATATTTACGGAGAGCGGGGAAATCCCTCTTTTCTATATTTGCTTTTAGTTCAGGAAGTGTTTCTTTGAGATAGTCAATGTATTGCTGAATGAGTTCCTGAAATTCCGGATCGTCCAAGTAGTTGTCTTCCATTTTAATAATTCCAATAGTTTAATACGGTCTCGACTGGTTTATTCATAAATTCGTTAAAATTTGTTTGCTTCGTATTCCTCGGGACTTTAAACGGGGTGTTGTATGTCTGTCCTCCGGTTTTGACGGATGATTTCCCGATAGCCCGGTATTTCCGCAACATCGGAAGATTATTGAAATATTCATATTCAATTGTTTCCGGGTTGCTTAGTCTATTGTCGGATAATTATTCGGGCTAAAAGACCCGATTAACCTAACAAACATTAAAATAAATAAAAATTGTTTTTTCATGGTGGGATGGATATAAATGAGTAAATATAGTAATCGTTTATTCGGTCGTACGTTATTTTAATATATTGCGGAGAATCCCGTCCGGGCTTGCTTCCCTGTTGATTTACTTTTATTGCAGGCGATTAAATTCGAAAGGTACAAATTACTGCTGGAATGTTTCCCTTTACCCCGCCCTAAAATTACACATTCAGAAAGTTGGCTGCCGGTTAATCCGGGTTACCTGCTTGGAAGAGCCGGATGCGGGAAAGCCGCACGTCCGGATCTGTGAGGGTGAAAGCCAGTAATGGTTGAA
>JALUTR010000034.1 GCA_027021785.1 Fidelibacterota bacterium
CACCTCAACGTGAAGGTTTTTGATTTCTAACATTGAAATAAAACTCCGGGATTATTTATTAGTGATTGCAACTTGAATAATATTTGGGAAATGAAACGTGAAACGTGATGCGTGAAACGTGATGCATGATGCGTGATGCGTGATTTTGGGATTTGAAACATAATTATGGTAAGGGTACAGGGTTAAGTAACGCACTATTGTATTTTTCAATCTTGATAAAATCATTCCGATTACCGGGAAAACACGAGTACGAAGAAGAACCGGGTATTGGACATAAAAAACTTCTCGTTGATATTGCAATCCGAATTTTTCTGAGCCCCACCCCGCATGCCTGCCCCGACGGAGTCGTGGGTAATAGGAGGGGGTAGGGGGCGGTCATAATATCTGAATTCATCCTTTTTTTCTCTTCAAACACTTTCATTTCAGACACCCATTCACCTGCTTAAACATTTGTCGTCTGAACTTAAATCCATCAAGTCGTCGGCCTTTAAGATGTTGCCCTGATTTGTGCTCCCACGGAGTAGGGTTAATCCTGAGAATCCTTCGGATTTGCTTTTGTTTTGGTCTGTTGGTGACAGGACGGTTCATGGTTCAAACGTGTGGAAACAAGTTCACGGTTTTATTTCTTCGGATGATACTCAGATCTAAGGATGTATTCAAATTTTTCATACCACCCCTGTGGTCCCCTCCTATTACAGGAGGGGACGATGCCTCTGGTAAGTAGTAAAGTAAAAAATACCATTGTTTGGTTTCTATTTTATGATGTTCCCGAACGGTTCGGAACTTTTGGTATCCGCCGGCGGATTTCCCGCTTCCCGTCTCAAGTTTTCCCGACAGTCGCTTCGCTCCGTCGGGATCTCCACTTCGTTCCGACACGTTTCCCCGCCGCCGGGGTCTCCATTTCGTTCCGACACGCCTCACGCGCTACCCCACGCTTCCTTCCAGGCTTACTTCCATGAGCTTTTGGGCTTCCACGGCAAATTCCATGGGCAGTTCCGCAAACACTTCTTTACAGAATCCGTTTACGATCATGGAAACGGCGTCTTCCGCCGATAGTCCCCGCTGGTTGCAATAGAAAATTTGATCCTCGCCGATATTGGAAGTGGTGGCCTCGTGTTCCATTTGGGCCGTGTTGTTGCGGACATCGATGTACGGAAAAGTGTGTGCCCCGCAGTTGTTGCCGATCAGAATTGAATCACACTGCGAATAGTTACGGGCGTTGACGGCGCTCTTCATAATTTTGACACCGCCGCGGTACGTGTTTTGCCCGTGTCCGGCGGAAATCCCCTTTGAAACAATCGTGCTGCGGGTGTTCTTCCCGATGTGAATCATTTTCGTGCCCGTATCGGCTTGTTGGTAGTTGTTTGTCAGGGCGACGGAATAGAATTCTCCGATCGAATTATCACCCTTCAGAATCACGCCGGGATATTTCCAGGTAATGGCGGACCCGGTTTCGACCTGGGTCCAGGAGATTTTCGAATTCTTCCCCCGGCAGATGCCACGTTTGGTTACAAAATTGTAAATGCCTCCCTTGCCTTCCTTGTCTCCGGGGTACCAGTTCTGTACCGTGGAGTATTTGATGGTGGCGTCTTTGTGGGCGATCAACTCCACTACGGCCGCATGGAGCTGGTTTTCGTCCCGCATGGGAGCCGTGCAACCTTCCAGGTAGCTGACGTAACTACCTTCGTCGGCGATAATTAATGTTCGTTCAAACTGTCCGGTTTTAGCCGCGTTGATCCGGAAATAGGTGGACAATTCCATGGGACAGCGGACGCCTTTGGGAATGTACACGAAAGACCCGTCGCTGAAAACAGCCGAGTTAAGGGCCGCAAAAAAATTATCGCCGGGCGGCACCACGGAACCCAGGTACTTCCGGACCAGGTCCGGGTGATTGCGGACGGCTTCGGAAAAGGAACAGAATATGATTCCGTGTCGGGAAAGTTCTGCTTTGAAAGTTGTGGCGACGGAAACGCTGTCGAAAACGGCATCCACTGCCACGCCGGTCAGCATCTTTTGTTCGTCCAGCGGAATCCCAAGTTTGTCGTAGGTACGCAACAGTTCGGGATCGACTTCGTCCAGGTTCTTAAGCTCTTTTTTCTTTTTCGGCGCGGCGTAATAACTGATCGACTGGTAGTCAATGGGAGGATACGTGACCTTGGCCCAGGTCGGTTCCTTCATCTTCATCCAGTGCCGATAGGACTTCAGGCGCCATTCCAGTAACCATTCCGGTTCGAATTTCTTGGCTGAAATAAGCCGGATTACAGTCTCGTTCAGACCGGGCGGAATTTTTTCCTGCTCAATATCGGTGACGAACCCGTACTTGTACTCCTGACTGATCGCCTCGTCGATAATTTGTCGGTCGTCGGTCATCGTTCCTTTTTGTGATTCCATCTTACGTGTATCCGCGTTGGCTGTTGGTTATGCCGAAAGGTCGGTTTTCCGGTCGTCGCTGACAACGTCCGGCTGAAGACCGAGTGTACTTATTCCCATTCCGTACCCGGTCCGTTGCCGCTGCTCTCCGGGTCGGGCTGTGGCTCAAACCCTAATTTTCGTTTGGCTTCATCGGTCATCATGGCCGGCTGCCAGGGCGGATCAAACGTGATTTGTACAAACGCCTGTTGGATTTCGTTTAAGCCTTCCAGTTTGGCTTTGATGTCCCGGGCCATGTATTGTCCCATTCCACATCCGGGTGTGGTTAAGGTCATTACGATATTAACGTCTGCCTTCCCGTCCTCGTAACTGTCCTGGATCCGGATGTCGTAGATTAGCCCCAGGTTCCATAAATCCACCGGTATCTCCGGGTCGTAGCATTGTTTCAAAATATCGATAATTTTTTCGCGGGTTATTGCAGACATGACGTTTTTCCTATTTGGTTAAATCGGCTAAGGACATTTTGTTGAACATGTTCCGGATGGAATCGTTGATTTTCACAATCGGCAGGCGGATGTTGCAGACACCGAGTTGTTCGCAATTGGAGTCGAAATAACAGTCCATCAGTCCCATGGGGCCTTCGAGCAATTCAATAAAGTCGGTCAAATTAAGGTCCTCAAGATTCGCGGTCAGACGATAGCCGCCGTGCGGTCCCTGAACGGGATCGATAATGCCCTCCCGGGCCAGGTGTTGGAGAGTTTTTGCCAGGAGCTGGACCGGAATATCGTAAGCTTCGGCAATTTCCTTGGTGTTTGTGACTACCTCACTACCCTTATTCTGCATGTGACGCAAGGCAATGAGCGCGTATTCGACTTTTCGTGTGAGTTTGAACATATTGATTAAATACGACTTTATTGGTCGTATTTAATCTACGGCTGAAACCGGGACGGTTCAAGAATTAATTGCGACTGTTTTGGTCGGGTATTGGTCGAAAGGAGTTTCTATGATTAAAAAAAGTAATAACGATCTCGTATACTCATTTCGCAGGGTACCCAGGTGATGAACAGATTTGTAAATAAATTAACTTCCATTTCTCACTTTGATATGAAGCACTTATTCACAAATTTCTTACTATTGAAAATTGAGAGAAGTTACTAAAAAAGAAATGGCATTAAGCGTTGTGGTAAACTTAATTCGTACTTTTCTTAGCGTAAGAAAAGTACCAAAAGAAGCAGTCGCTGTGCCCCGATTTAAATCGGGGCAAGGCGACAACACGTTATGAAATTTCAGGTTAAATCATTTTCTTGGAAATTATGAACCAATATTATACATCTCTATTTTAAACAATATTTTAGGAAAACTATTATACATGAGTAATATTAGTAAATTAAGTTTACCTGTTTGTCGTCTATTAAATTACGCCATGCAGTCATGTCTACGCTGCGCTACGCCATGCAGGTCCCGGGCCTATTGTTCCGTTGCCCTGTCAGCCGAAGCACGAAGGTGGGAAGCAGCGGGGAATTTAACCAGGCCTTTTTATCCGCATCAAAGTCTCCGCCCCGCATCCGAATACACTCCATTTACCGTCGGCCGCCTCCATACTGAAATTTGGCCGTGAGCAGATGAATTCCCTGCTGCATTTGATTGAAAACCAACTGCACCTCAGCCTGCGTCATAACGACCGGTATATGAGGTTGTCTTTTCGCTTTGACCGGTTCTATGGTTTCGGTGACCGGGATATTCAGGACCTGGTCCATCAGCTTCAGATCGGGATTCGGCAAGAATTTTCCCGCTTGCGGGAGAGGGCTTTTACGCTTGTTTGACACAGGCTGTTCGTGTAATATTTCGTTATAATAAAAGGGGAATGGGTTACTGAATGGATATTATAACTGCTATTTTCCACTATTTCAGGTTTAATGGTTGAATATATGGAAAATCTTCCAGGCTATA
>JALUTR010000035.1 GCA_027021785.1 Fidelibacterota bacterium
TTATCTTTACCGACGACGATTTTGCGCATTCCGAAATAACTGTTGACCGAGTCAATCGGCGTGTTGCCATCCCGCAGGGAAACCTGTAAGTCATAGAGAAAGGGGGAATGGGGTGACCATAGTTTGGGGTCCGACAGGGGTAGGACCAATTCCCCGGAAGCAGTTCCCGTTTCGATGCATATCTGATTTTGACCGTCGGTGACGATGGCTTCAATTTCCTGGTTCGGATCGGTCGTATTCACCTGCGCTTTTATTCGAAGACATTTTTCATCGACATCCGGAATCATTTGCAGGGATTCGATGTACAAATCGGGAACCGGTTCCAACCAAACGGTCTGCCAAATTCCGGTAATGGGTGTGTACCAGATACCCCGGGGGTTATTAACCTGTTTGCCGCGCGGTTGATCACCCTCGTCGGAAGGATCGAAGACGCCGACGATTAATTCCTGCGTGCCATTGGGGATCAATGCCTTGGTAATATCAAAGCTGAAGGGGTCATAGCCGCCACGGTGATTTCCTATGTGGATGCCGTTAACATAAATGCTGGCTTCCCAATCCACCGCTCCAAAATGCAAAAGAATACGTTTGTTGTTCCAAATTTCAGGCAGGATAAACCGGCGCAGGTACCAGGCATATTTTGTTTGTTCCTTAATACCGGATAAAGCCGATTCAATGGGGAAGGGCACCAGGATCTTCTTTGATAATTTTAACCCGAACGGAACGGTTTCCAAATCATCCGCCGTCTCGAATTCCCACATTCCGTTAAGATTAAGCCAGGTTTGGCGCATCAGTTGCGGCCGCGGATATTGCGGATGAACATTTGCCGGGGAAACTTCGTTCGTCCAGGGGGTCGTCAAGGGTGATTCCTTACACTGCCAGATTGATTTCATAGTCGTTTGATTCCCAAAAGTTAAAAATTGAAGCTCGTGAATTATGATTTTAAACCGGTCAATGAAATCCCTTTAATAATATGTTTCTGGAAAATAAGGAATGCCACAATAACCGGGAAAGTACAAATCATACTGGCTGCCAGAGTCAGCCCATATTCGGAATAATAGGATGTTTGAAATAAGGCAATTCCGACCGGAAGGGTGTATTTGTCGACGGAGTCGAGAAATACAAGGGGCGCCAGGAAACTGTTCCACGATCCGATAAAGGTGAAAATTCCCAAAGTGGAAAGGGCGGGTTTTGACAGGGGTAGAATAATATGCCAGTAAATACGAATTGTGGAACAGCCGTCAATGACAGCAGCTTCTTCAAGTTCCTTGGGAATCCCTTTGAAGAATTGGTGCAGCAGGAAGACACCGAAAGCGCTGGAACCGGCGGGAACAATTAAAGCTAATGGATTGTCAAGCCAGCCTAAAAAATCCAGGGTGAAATATACCGGGATCAATAAGATTTGTCCCGGAATCATCAAAGTAGCGATGATTACGGCAAAGAGTTGTTTTTTCCCGGGCAGTTTCAATCTTGCCAGGGCATAGGCCGCCATTGAGGTAACGGTGAGCACCACGAAAGTACAGGATGAAGAAATAAGAATACTGTTAAAGAACCACCGGAAAATGGGGATTTCCACCGGGGAAGCAAATATCTCCCGGAAATTATCCAGCGTCCAGTGTTGGGGGAGGAGGGATTGGAACTTGATGATTTCCGCATCCGGTTTGAAAGCCGTGATAAAAATCAGGATGATCGGAAACACAAAAAGAAATGCCAGAAAGGCAACAAACGCTTCGATAATTATGTTTTTAATTTTCATTAGTCTGTTTCCCACGATAAAGTCGGAATTGGATGATTGAAAAGATCGCGATAATCAGGAATAGCAACCAACTCATGGCTGATCCGTATCCCATGCGATAGTAATGAAATGCCGTATCGTAGATATATTGCACCAGAACGCGTGTGGACAATTCGGGGCCGCCGCGCGTGATCATAAACGTCTGCCCAAATACCTGGAAGG
The DNA here is from genome assembly GCA_027021785.1 of Fidelibacterota bacterium. Taxonomy (GTDB): domain Bacteria; phylum Fidelibacterota; class Marinisomatia; order Marinisomatales; family JAADGP01; genus JAADGP01. The sequence goes on from JALUTR010000035.1 coordinate 1,955, forward strand.
CGCCGATAACGTTTAAAACCGTTACCAATAACAGTATCGGTTTGAGCAGGGGCAGGGTGATATAAAAGAATTGCCTGATGCCGGAGGCGCCGTCGATTGAGGCCGCCTCGTAGTAGCGTTTGGGGATCTGTTTTAAGCCGGCCGACAGGATTAAAACCGTTCCGCCGACGCTCCACCACATGGTCATCAGCACGATTGATTTCATGGCCCAATTAGGGTCGCTGATCCAGGGAATACGAAAATCGAAAAAGCGCATCAGATACGTGTTAAACAATCCAAATTCATTATTGTAGAACCACCGCCATAAAATACCGGCGACACTGATGGTAATCATTCCGGGCATGAAGATGGCAGCGCGGTATATCGCTTGATGTGAATTTCTCAGGGTGTTAATGAGTGCGGCAATGAGTAATGCCAATAGAATTTTAATGGGCACAGCCATTGTAACATAGCGGGTCGTCGCCCAAAGAGCTTTTCTGAAATAAGGATGCCCCAACGCCTCCTGGTAATTTTCCAATCCGATGAATTTCGGTGGCGCGGGGGACAACATCTCCCACCTGTAAAAACTTAAACCGAGTCCGAAAATAAGCGGACCGATCAGAAAAATGATAAACAACGTTAAGTAAGGCATCATAAAACCATAGCCAGTCAGTTTATTGATGGTGTTTTGTTTCATTGAGTCCTACCGGTAATCTTTATAGGTTTCTTCGTAATGCTCAATAATCTTATTGATGTTTTTGTTCGCGACATCAAGGGCTTCTTTCGGAGAAGTTCGACCTCGTAACGCTCGTTCCAGGGCTAATGAAAATTCGCCGGAGAACTCAAACCCGAATGGCACGGAGGGCATGTAAACGGCATAGGGAATTTGTTTGGCAAATTCTCTTTGAGCTGTCATTCCCCGGAAACGATCGGTATCCCGCAAACTTTTTCGGATTGGGACCTGTCCGCCTTCGGCCCAATCCAAACTGTTTTCGGAAAGAAATTTAATGAAACGCCATGAGGCGTCCAGTTCTTTTTCAGTAAGATTGGATCGGAGGCAGAGGTTATGGGAACCGGCCCATACGGCCGGTTTGATTCCCAGTAAAGGCGCCGGTGCGGCTCCGTAGTCAAGGTCTTTTTGTCGATCCAGGTCGGCAACCATGAAGATACCGTGGAAAACCATGCCGACTTTGCCTTGTCGGAAGCCAATCCAGGAATCCACGTCTTCCGGTGATGGAGCCACTTTATATTTTCGAATGAGATCCACACAATATTGAAGTGCGTCTATGTTTGCCTGGTTATTGATCGTCGATTCCGTGTAATCTTCATTGAAAAAAGTTCCGCCGTATTGATTCATAACCGTATAGACGTTCATAATAAAATTTGTAAAAACGAATCCCCATTGATCCGTTTTACCATCGCCGTCGATATCTTTGGTCAGTTTTATCGCGGCGTCCAAAAATTCCTCCCGGTTGGTTGGGGGGCGTGGATTTCCCCGGTCATCGACAATGCCGGCTTCGCGGAACAATTTCCGGTTGTAATACATCCCCATAAGATGGATATCCAATGGGAGGGCAAAATGTTTTCCGTCTCTTTCGGTTGCTTTCCATACGTTGGCATCGAGATCATTAACGTCGATGCCATTGGAAGACTCGATCATATCATCAATTGTGCGGACGAATTTGGCGCCGACATACCGTTCCAACGCATCCGTATGAATGATGAATACATGGGGCGCCCGGTCACCCATGCCGGCGATAAAAAGCTTGTTGTAATAGGTTGACCAGTCCATGCGCTGCATGAGAACTTCAACGTCATGATTCTCCGCGTTAAATTGTTTCACCATTTTTACCATGGTACGTCCGTCAGGGCCGGTGAAACCGTTCCAGAAGCGAATCAGGGTTTTATGCGTTGTAATTTCCTCTTTTACCCATTGAGGAAACAGGATCAGAACCGCGACGATAAGTACAAGGAGTCCGATTAGGAGATTTCGGTGTTTGGGTTTCATTTTCATAGTGCTTATTATTGCCGTTACATTAATTATTGATGTTAAGCAGTAAAAATGTGGTTAAATACATTTAGCATAATAACAACTTTGGGTTAAAGATGCTATCGAAAACGTTTGCGGTAACGTTTGCACAGTGGAACATAATGAGAATTTAACGTTGCTTAATAAAAAGTTGAAAGCAAAATAGACAGGTAATGAGGAATCCCCACATCTGTCCAAGATAAATGTTTAAAGAATTATTTTGACGGCATATAAAAAATATTCGACAATCGGACGAGTTCTGTGAACATGGATTTTCCGTTTTACCGGCATTAACTACCGGTTGGGGACTTGTCTGTTGATCGGCGGATT
>JALUTR010000036.1 GCA_027021785.1 Fidelibacterota bacterium
TATTATCGCCTGGTTTCTCGTAGCGCGGAGGGTTTGGGCATAGGAAATGTGAAGTTCATTTCGGGTAAGGTGAAAACGTCGGCGGTAATCGGGGAACCGGAAGCGATAATGGCATTGCTGTCCCCCGCGGCCGAGGATTCATCCGCGACACCGGTCCGGTTGGTGGATAAACTGTCGTCAACAAAACGCGCTCAATGGCAGTCGTATGATTGCCGGGAAATGGTGCCGCTGCAGGGGATCAATACGGAGGGCGTCAATATCCCCGATAATATTCCGGAGAGATATTTAAATGTATTGACCTCGCTGATCAATGGACAGGCCGCTGGTATTTCAATGAATTTGTTCGGAGCCGAAGGGATTCAGGAAATCGGTTCGCATCCCGATGAAGGAGATGAGAAAACACCTGCGCCGGAAGACAAACCGATTATCCCGGCTGTTGAAAAGCCGAAACGATCGTCTCCAAATTATTATTTTATTTTTATTTTAATCGGTATTCTTGCCGGCGTTCTGTACCTGTGGCTGAAAAAAACACCGGACTCGCGGGATTTGTCTGTCCCCGAGGCAACGGAAGAATCCCGGAAACAGTCGACTGAAACGGGGGAAGCCGGCGCTTATTCGGACGCGCTGATTCGTGCGCTAAACAGTTCTTATACACAGGTGATTACGTTAACGAATATTTTGTCAACCATTGATCTGAATAATATTTTTTATTTATCGCTTACCAATTCGCAATTAAAATTGGAAATGGCGACATCCGATACCATTCATCTTACTTCTATCATTGGGGGACTTCCGCGGAAGTATACTGTTGAAAAGATTGAATGCTGTGGCGGGAGTAAACATGGATTGGAATATTCAGTAGCGTCGTTGGAGGCTCCAATCAGAAATGTATGGCATAAATATACCACGATTAAAAAGATCTTATCCGATTCAACAGCAACGGCAAAATTGAGAGAATTAAATACGGTGACTTCAGGCTATGGGAGGTATGTCCCTCTTATTCTCAAGGTGAAATCATCCGCTGATATTTTCAAGATAGTGGAATTATTGCCGTTAATGAGAGATAATGTTTTATTAAAGAAAGTCGTAATCACGAATAATCCGGCATTGCCTGCTCCCGAGGCGGTCTTTTATTTGGCGGTTCTGTTGCCGCACAATAATATTTAAACCGGACGCCGATGGTTATTCTTGCCGGTCGCTATAAGGGAAAGTCAATAAAGACTGATCCTCGGGCGGTTTACCGGCCTACTCAATCGCGAATTAGAAAAAGTCTGTTTGACATGTTGGGTGATTTGGACGGGGCAACGGTATTGGATCTTTATGCCGGATCAGGAATATTGGGGTTTGAAGCCGTCAGCCGAGGGGCGGATCACGTCACTTTTGTCGATCATCATTATCGGGTGATTCAACTGCTTAAAACGAACGCGGAACTTTTTGACGGATTATCCTGTCGGATAGTAAAAATGGATGCCATCCGTTTCCTGGAATCGTGTGGAAGGTATGATTTAATCATCGCCGATCCACCCTATGGAACGATAAGTGCGATTGCGAAAACCGGCAAAATTTCTCTAATTGAAATGTGCCTCGCCAGGCTTAAACTTGGGGGAAGATTTGTGTTGGAAACATCAAGCGGGGAAAAGTGTATTTCGGGCGACCGTGAAAAAATTTATGGCGATACAAAACTAATCATTTGGAGCAAAACAACATGAAAAAAGTAATTTATCCCGGTACTTTCGATCCGATCCATAACGGTCATGTCGATATAGCTGAACGAGCTTCGAAACTTTTTGATGAATTGATATTTGTTGTTGCCGATAACCCCTCGAAAAAACCACTGTTTACGGCAGCGGAAAGAGTAGAGATGATTCGACAGGCAACGGCGCATATTACCAACGTGTCCGTTTCATCAACAAAAGAATTGATCGTGAATTTTGCCAGGAAAATAAAAGCAATCGCGTTGATTCGGGGATTGCGACATGTCAGCGACTTCGAATTTGAGTTCCAGATGGCCATGATGAACTATCATCTAAACCCCGAAATCACTACCATTCTTATGATGCCGGATGAGAAATATATTCACCTGAACTCAACCGTGGTTAAAGATGTCTCCAGTCTGAAAGGAGACATTGAAGATTATATACCCGGTATAGTCCAAAAGTATTTAAAGGCTAAGTTTAATACGTAAAAATCTTTAAATTTCACACCCGTTTTTACAGTAATAATAAAATAAAACATACCTGAAAAATGCCAACATACGAATATTTATGCACTTCATGTCATTATGAATTCGAACATTTCCAGGCTATGTCGGATGAACCGTTAAGCACTTGTCCAAAATGCGGAGCCAGAGTAAGGCGGTTAATAAGTGGCGGATCAGGACTTATTTTTAAAGGTTCGGGATTTTATCTGACCGATTATAAAAATAAATCTGAATCCTCCTCCAAATCCGATATTAAAAAGTCAGATACCAAGAAGACGACAGATTCCAAAACAACAACATCCGAATAAGGGGAAACAATGAATACTTATAAATACGCCAAAATTCCTAGCAAAGGAGAGAAGATTCAAATTATTGACGGTGAACTATCTGTTCCGAACGAACCCGTAATTCCTTTCATTGAAGGAGACGGTATCGGGCCGGATATATGGAATGCCGCCAAGCGGGTAATCGATGCCGCTGTTGCAAAAACGTACACCGGTAATAAGGAAATACACTGGATGGAGGTTCTCGCCGGTGAAAAGGCCAAAGACATTACCGGGCAATGGTTACCTGAGGAGACGCCGCAAATAATAAGCGACTTTATTGTCGCGATTAAGGGACCGCTTACGACGCCCGTTGGGGGAGGGATAAGGAGTCTGAATGTCACGTTACGCCAGGTCCTCGATTTGTATGCCTGTGTTCGCCCGGTGCGCTACATTCCGGGAGTACCCAGTCCGGTAAACCATCCTGAAAAACTCAATATCGTGATCTTCCGTGAGAATACGGAGGATGTCTATGCCGGCATCGAGTGGGAGAGCGGATCCGAGGAAGCCAATTATTTAATCGACATTATCCGGGAAAAATTTAATAAGTCCATTCGAACCGAATCGGGTATCGGAATCAAACCGATCAGTCCTTTTGGAACAAAACGGTTAATTCGCAAAGCGATTCAATATGCCATTCAAAATAATCGTGGTTCGGTTACAATAGTCCATAAAGGGAATATTATGAAGTTCACCGAAGGCGCGTTCAAGGATTGGGGATATGAATTGGCGTTGGAGGAATTTCGTGATCAAATCATCACCGAAGCCGAACTTTGGGATGAAACCCGGGCTGATGACGGCGTAACGCCGATTACGAAGCCGGGCGCTTTTGCGGATCTCCGGGGAGGTCAGCCGGCGGGTAACCCGGGTGGTCGGATTGTGGTGAAAGATCGCATAGCCGATTCCATGTTTCAACAGATACTGACCCGCTCGGATGAATATGACATCCTTTGTACGCCGAACCTGAACGGCGATTATCTTTCCGATGCCGCCGCGGCGCAGGTAGGTGGTTTAGGCATAGCGCCGGGAGGAAATATCGGTGATTATATCGCCCTGTTTGAAGCAACCCACGGAACGGCGCCGAAGTATGCCGGCCAGGATAAAGTTAATCCCGGATCGCTGATTCTGTCCGGAGTGATGATGTTGGAATACTTGGGCTGGAAGGACGCGGCCGACCTAATTGTTCATGCCATGGGTGAAACCATTCAGCAAAAAACGGTTACCTATGACCTGGAACGACAGATGGAGGGGGCTACCAAGGTATCCACTTCCGGATTTGCCGAAGCAATTGTAGCGAATATGTAATTGATGAAATTAAATTAACAGGGTAAAAGGGACCGTTAATGGTCCCTTTTTTCTAATCGTCATGTGTAGTATGGCCGGGTTCAAACCGGCGCGGTATAAACGTTTGTTTCTTAATCTGAATAATTCGTCAATACATACGGAAAGAATATTAAATTATCGTGTAACAAACGGATACAAATATATCAATCTTTTGCCGATGAATTATTCATTGTTGAAAATTCCGCAAAATGTGGGGCATATTTTCCATTAACGGATGAAAACCATCGATTGAAGAATCATGTTTATTGATTACACAAAAGTTGAACTCCGCGCCGGTGAGGGTGGCCAGGGCGCTGTTTCTTTTCGACGGGAGAAGTATGTGCCCAAAGGCGGCCCCAGCGGTGGTGACGGTGGCCGTGGCGGTCACATCATCTTTGTTGTGAACCCCAACCTGCATACTTTACGGGATATTCGGTACAAACGCCTGTATAAGGCGGAAAACGGTAAGGCGGGTGGACCCAACCAGAAAACCGGGAGAGATGGGTCTGACGTCTACATTCCGGTTCCTCCGGGGACAGTGGTTAAAAACAGTGAGACCGGTGAGGTGGTTGTGGATTTGGTGGAACCGGGGCAGGAATTTATTGTCTGTCGGGGAGGACAGGGGGGGAGGGGCAACGCCCGCTTTAAATCGGCCACCCATCGCTCGCCCCGTTATGCCCAACCGGGCTTGCCCGGAGAGCAGGGTGTGTTTGAGTTGGAGTTGAAGGTCCTGGCCGATGTGGGCCTGGTCGGGCTTCCCAATGCCGGAAAATCAACACTGCTGTCCAAGGTGTCCTCCGCCCGTCCGAAAATCGCGGATTATCCATTCACCACCCTGCAACCCCACCTGGGAATCGTTAAATATGCCGAATATAAATCGTTTGTAATGGCTGATATCCCCGGATTAATCGAAGGCGCCAGTGAGGGGAAAGGATTGGGACATCAATTTTTACGTCATGTTGAGCGTAACCGTTTACTCCTGTTCCTGATTGACATCTGCGAAAATAATCCTGTCAAAACCTATGAAGACCTGAAAAAGGAATTATATCGCTTCAACCGGGATTTGCAATTAAAACCCAGTATGGTCGTGCGTACGAAATGCGATCTTGCGAAAAGCGGTGAGATCAATAACAAGGGTTGGAATGTATTTGATGAACCCTTCATTGATATTTCTTCCGTGACGGGAGAAGGAATTCAGACGCTGATGAAAATGATTGTCGACAAGTTAAATGAAACCCGCTGATATAATAGCGATTATCAATTTGTTGAATGTACCGCGGATCGGGCCGCAGAGGGTCCGCAAATTGGTTTCCGCTTTCCCTGAGGTACCGGAGATATTTTCCCTTACCATTCAACAGCTTTGTACGGCGGAAGGAATCGGTTTGGAAAACGCCGAGTCAATATCAGGTTATAAAGATTTTGATTATGGCAAAAGAGAATTTGCCAAAGCCGAAAAACTCGGTGTCTCGATTATTTCCTTCTGGGATGAAACGTATCCGTTTTTATTGAAAAAAATATTTGACCCGCCGGTATTGTTATATACCAAGGGACGAGACCTAAGCCATAAGGAAGATGGTATCGCGGTTGTCGGCACACGCGCCGTCACCTCCTATGGTCGTAGCGTGACGAAAGTATTAGTGAAAGAGTTGGTTACCAAAGGATTGACTATCGTAAGTGGTTTGGCACGAGGGGTTGATACCGTTGCCCATCAGACGACAGTAAAAAACAAGGGTCGGACAATTGCCGTATTGGGGAGCGGATTGGACAGGATTTATCCTCCTGAGAACCGTAAACTGGCATCGGAGATCGAAGAAAGGGGAACCCTTGTCACCGAATTCGCCTTCGGCACGAAACCGGATGCGGGAAATTTCCCCATGCGTAACCGGATTATCAGCGGCTTATCCCACGGAACGGTTGTTATCGAGGCGGGAAACCGCAGCGGCGCGATTTTAACCGCCTTAAATGCCGTTGATCAAAACCGGGAAGTATTTGCCGTCCCCGGACGCATTTACGATAAACAGAGCCAGGGATGCCTCCGGTTGATTCGAAACGGAGCCGTTCCGGTCGGCAAAGCCGGGCAAATCATCAAACAACTCGGGAACCGGTTGTTTAAACCGCTGTCACCTATTCAACAAACCATTGAACTTGATCTTACCCCTGAACAATCCCGGGTGGTAAAGCATTTAAGCCATGACCCCATTCACGTGGATGACCTGGCGCTGAAAACCGAACTTGATATAACGAAATTACTAACCATTCTTCTGGAATTGGAATTAACCGGAATCGTGCAACAGTTAAGTGGCAAACAGTTTGTTTTGGCGCGGTGATCAGGACGCTATTTCAGTTTGTAGATAGCAAGGGAGAGAAGTAATTTCGCCCTTATATTTTCCCAATGAAATCAGGGAAGGCGACAATATAGTAATTGTTTTGTGAAAATAGATTCGGAGAGGTGGCCGAGTCGGCTGAAGGCGACCGCCTGCTAAGCGGTTGTAGGCAGTGATCCTGTCTACCGAGGGTTCGAATCCCTCCCTCTCCGCCATACGAAGTCAAATAACCTCCACCGGAGGTTATTTGCGTAGTATGGCGGGCCATACAGCATAAATGATTTCTGGCCGAGGTCGTTTGATTCCGTGTGACAGGCCCGTCTGAGTGAAAATGTAATCTATAGGTAGTTAGGCAAGTGGGAGTTTTTGGATGTGGTATGTTTACTGTCTTGAGAATGTCGAAAAGCACTATTTGTATATTGGTTCGACGAATAATATTAAGAGGAGATTATATGAGCACAATCATGGTTTGTGCAAAGCTACAAGACCATATCTTCCTCTCACGTTGTCAGCTTACATTGCTGTTACTACCGAACAAAAAGCGCGTACGCTTGAAAAGTATTTTAAAACGGGATCGGGTAAGGTTATACTAAAGAAACGAATTTTACAATCCGAAGCCCCCGCACGGGCGTAGGATTGTTTACAATCCGACCGAAGTCCCCACCGGGGCGTAGGATTGCCCTCCCTCTCCGCCATACTACGCAAATAACCTCCGGTGGAGGTTATTTGACTTCGTATGGCGGGCCATACCGCGCAAATGACATCTGGAGAAGATCATTTGACTTCGTATGGCAGGCCGGTCTTCACAAACGATTTTTGGTGGAGGTTATTTGACTTCGTATGGCAGGCCATTGTGTATAAATGATTTCTGGCTGAGGTCGTTTGATTCCGTGTGACAGGACCGTCTGAGTGAGAATGTAATCTATAGGTAGTTAACAAATGGGAGTTTTTGGATGTGGTATGTTTACTGTCTTGAGAATGTCGAAAAGCACTATTTGTATATTGGTTCGACGAATAATATTAAGAGGAGGCTATATGAGCACAATCATGGTTTGTGCAAAACTACAAGACCATATCTTCCTCTCACGTTGTCAGCTTACATTGCTGTTACTACCGAACAAAAAGCGCGTACGCTTGAAAAGTATTTCAAAACGGGATCGGGGGGAAGGATAGGGTCCTTCCTCCCGATATTTATGAATTCGTGCGTAGCTTGAAATTAACGGGGATGGAGATCCAGACACCCACCGCCCGGTCCCGTTGTTTTGCGGGTTTAAACCGGGTTTTGCGAATCGCTTCCATGGCGGCCTCATTCAGTCCGGTATTCGGCAAACCGGATAAGACCACCGTTTGCGTTACACGGCCCCTTTTATCGACGAAAGCCTGAATAATAACCGTACCTTCGATTCCGGCTTCCCGGGCAATTTCCGGGTACTCAACATTGCGCTGAATTGCGGCGTATCCACCAATTGGTTCCGGCGGCTCATCATAGGGGATAAAACGGACTTGCGGTCCTTCCGGGGCCGGCGGGGGAGGAGCTTCATCCCAGGCCTCGAAATTCTCCAGGGTTGTCTCTTCGATTGTTAAATCATCGGCAATATCTTCGCTTTCGGATTCAATCGGAACGGATGGACGCGCGGGAGGTGGGGGACGGGTAATTTGACGTGTTTCCGGAATATCCACTTGTTCGATTACGATCTGGTCGGCCGTGCCAAGGGAAACATTTTTTGGTAACGATTTAGGGAAAATGAGCATAAACAAGGTAACCAACGCAATAGATATTAAACCGGTGATTCGGACAACGACAGGATACATTTGCTTCAAATGAAGCGGATACCGATGTTGTGTAACCATCTTTCCGTCCTTTCTATGATTATTGAGTTAAAAACCATAAAACAGGACTAATTAATCCTTTTTAATTTACCAGGACATCACGATCTTTTTCAAGATGGTGAGGGGAAAAATGGGGGAAGGATCTAACTAAGGGAGCTCAAAGGTTGAAAGCAGCGCTTTATATGCTTTATTGTAATTTTTTTCGCTGATTAAACAACAGATAGAGGATATGGAAGTGGAAATTCCATAAATATTGATATTATTTTTTCCCAGCGCGGCACACATCCGGCTGCAGACAGCGGGTTTTTCGCGAAAATGTGGACCGTAAATAGTCAACGCCGTAATGTCAGGGGTGGCATCGACGGTAGCCAGTTTACATTCGTGGCGTTGTTTTTCGATAATTTCCAGGGCGTCTTGGGCATCCTCCGTGGAAACACAGATGGTAATGTTGGCATGGTTTTGTAAATCCTCGCTTTCGGCGACAAAATGCAAATTTATATTTGCGTCTCCCAAGCCCTCCAACAGTTTACCGGCATAACCGGGTTTGTTGGGAATTCCCAGCAATTTGATCAGGGTGAGCCCTCTCACCTCCAAAATTCCGCCGATTTTTATTTTTTTCATTTAAGTGGTATGTTGACGGTAACTGTGGTTCCCTTCCCCGGTTCGCTTTCCACAGAAATTTCACCTTCCAATTGGTCCACGAATTTCTTAACGATACTCATTCCCAGCCCCGTACCGACGGCTTCAAATTCACGGGCATTCTTTCCACGGTAGAATTCTTCGAAAATGTGTTCCATATCTTCGGAGGCAATACCAATTCCCGTGTCTGCGATCCGAAACATCCAACGATGGTCGGTTAAACTGGTCGTGATTGTCACTTGTCCCCCCGAAGGAGTATATCGAATCGCGTTGGAAATCAGGTTGGAAAATATCTTGTCAAGAATGAAACGGTTCAATCTTTTTTTATTGTCGCAGGCACAGATACTCTGGATGATTTCAATGTTTTTCGCCTGTGCTTTTGGTCGCTCATTCTCGATTAACCCGACCAGGAAATCACACGGATTTACCAGTTCCGATTCGATTACCTCATCCTGAATCCGTTCGTAAGACAACTCAAGCAATTCCTTTATAATATTTAACATTTGAATGGCTCGATTGCGAGCCCTTATAAGCAAATCCTTCGATTGGTCGGTGAGCGATTCCCCAAGCACATCCAGGACAACATTAATGGAACTTTGTACGGCGATAATGGGTGATTTTAATTCGTGTGAAATGAACCGAAATAATTTCATTTTGCTACGAGCGGATTCCTCCAGTTGTCGATTTTTTTCGGTAATCAGGTTTTTTACTTTCACGTGACGGGAAACTAAGGTTACTCCCAGGTAGGCACTGACGAAGGTTGTCACGTAGAAAACACCCAGTGATACAAATACTGAAAGGGGACTGTAAGAGGTGCCGACGAAAATATGATAATGGGGCAACAGGCCGTAATACTCGGAAAAGATCAATGTCGAAAAAAAGACTACTGCTACAATGGTTACGATAAAAGGTTCTGATTTTTGTTCGAATATGGTGCTGGCAATGATGATATGAAATATATAGAACAGATAAAACGGGTTTTCGATGCCTCCCGAATAATGAATAAGCGAGGTTAATAAAAACAGGTCGATCACAATTTGGACCCGGACAAATACCATTTCTTTCTTTAAGTCGGAAGGCACGTGCCGTACGTGATACCAGGTATAGAGCAGATTAATGAGAATCAGGGCCGCGACGGTGAAGAATAATTGGGGAAGCGGTTGTTTGCCCGGGATCAGGTAATGAGCCAATAATACCAGGGAAAAGGTGATTGTCGTTGCGATCCAGCGCAACCTGATCAACCAGAGATTTTTTCGTCGCAGGGAACGCGGGGTATAAAAAGAATATTCTATGGTTCGGGCGGGGGAGGGGCGTTGCTTATCAGACAAGCGATAGGTTCCTTTTTACCGCTTCGATCAACGTATGCGGATTTACCGGTTTCTCAATGAATTCATTTACCGGAAGGAAGCTTTCATCCCGTGAAAGATCGAAATTGTATCCCGTTTGGGTGCCCACTGCCGTGACCATAATGATGGGCAATTCCCGTGTTTCTTCATCGGACCGCAATTGGTAAGCCACATGAAATCCTTCATCTTGTGTCCCCATCATCACGTCAAGGATTAACAGGTCCGGTTTTTCTTTTTTTATAATTTCGATTCCTTTTGAACCTTCCTGGGCATCAATCACTTCGTATCCCGCCGATTCCAGAATAATGCGCATGGCTTCGACCAGGTCGATATCGTCGTCGATAATCATAATTTTTTTGGCCATATTACCCCCTGGTTTGATGTTGGTATCCATAAATTACCGACCGGAGATTTTCAATTATCTCCTCCCGGGCATTGGCAACCGTTGAACTCAATCCTTTCCCGACATGTATTTGTTCCGGTTCGATTCCGATAATCGTTATTTTATCCGGAACAGCGCCGATTATTTCGGCCAATTCAAGGACGTTTGCCAGGTTTATTCCGTGTAGGGAGAAAAGGTTGGAAAGAACGGTAAATTCAACATCCGAAGTTTCAAAAACTTTGATCGTTCCCGGTTGTGCTCCCATTTTTACCGCATCAATAATAATTACATGTTCGGTATCGGAAAAATGATCGATTAAACTTAACACATCCACACCACAATTAATTAACGGTATCCCGGGGAAAGAAGACCTTTCACGCAAGTCCTGCAAAACGGAATACCCGATTCCATCATCACCGCAAAGGGTATTACCGATAGCAATGATTTTGATGGGGTCTTTAATCACCTTTCATCCACCGATAAACTCAACATTCAGGATATGTACGGAACAGGAAATACAAGGGTCGTAGGCCCGTACCAGCATCTCAAGTTGTTTGGCAATTATTTCTTTTGGTTGATCGATGATCTCAGGGACCAGCTTTTTCATGTCATGGTCGATGTTCGCCAGATTTTGCCCGGTAGGTATGATGCAATTGGCAGACACGATGTTTCCCCTACGGTCATATTCATATTCATGATATAAGATGCCGCGCGGAACCTCGGTTGCGCCGATCCCGCGGCCAAAACGTGTTGGTGTTTGGTTTGGTTTTTCGTTCCTGATTCCCCGCTCAAGTAAGGAATCAATGATCGCGATCGAATCTTCGATGCAATGATAGCATTCCACAACCTGCGCAACGGTATTCATGTAGGGATTATAACAACGGGGCTCAAGATTTAACCGTTGTGCAACCCGGAGCGCGGATTCCGACAAACGAGCGTGATTATTGTTCCACCGCGCCAGGGCGCCCACCATATAACTTTCACGGGCATGTTTGCAATGTTTGCTGGTCGAATGGGGAACCACGAATTCATTGGTCATTTCCCGGTAATTATTCACGTCGGCAGCGCCGGTGTCCGAAGAAAAAATATCACCGTCATACAATGCATATTCGTCAGGGTGACTAAGCGAAATGTATTCGGTTTCACGTGTGAAACCGGGAACGGAATTCAAAACGGAGGCAATGGTGTCAACGGTCGCTTCAACATCGGGTAATCCCTCTTCAACAAGCCGCCGGCGAATCGCGCGCAATTCACTTTCGTCCGGAAGTTTGGTAAAACCACCCGGTACCGGGGTAATGGGATGGACAGCCCGCCCGGAAACGATATCACCAATATCGTTGGCCAGGCGTTTCATCCGTAAGGCACGCAGAACAACGTCCTTGTTGGTCGGGATGAGCTTGAAAGCGTCGGTTGTTCCAAAGAAATCGGGGGCGGCCAGAAAATATATATGGAGAATATTAGACTGGAGGGTAGCGCCGTCGATCAATAATTTCCTGAGCAGGACGGTTTGCTCGGAAACTTCAAGCCCTAAGGCTTCTTCCGTTGCTTTCAGAGAGGCAATTTGATGACCAAGGGAGCAAATTCCGCAGATCCGGGAAGTGATGATGGCGGTTTCATGAAAACTGCGACCTTTAAGCATGGCCTCGAAAAAACGGGGAGCCTCCACAATCTCCAGTTCACACCGCTCTAACCGGCCGTCTTTTATGTTTACGACGATATTACCATGTCCCTCAACTCTGGTCAGGTGTTTAATGTTCAGATCTAATGTTCGGCTCATTGTTGATATCGTTGACCTTGTTTGATCCGGATTAATGAAAGCATTCGTCGCGTTTCCGGATTACGTTATCGATTTACTTTCGATGTTATAACTGTTGAATAACAAAAATCGTTTTTGGGCGTCTTCCAAAGACAATCCGTGTTGTGTAAGAATGTCTAACATAGCATCTTTATTGGGATTCGGAACAAGTCCCCGGCAGCCGGTGCAAAATTGTCCGAAAGAGGGACAAATCGCTTCGCACCCGCCGACGGTAACCGGACCAAGACAGACAATTCCCCGATCATACAAGCATTCGTTTTCCCGCAGTTTACATTCCACACACACGGCGGAGTCGGGTAAATTCGGCGCCTTGCCCATTAGCAGTGCTTTTAAAACCCGCAGGAATTCAGGAATGCTCATGGGGCAACCCCGGATTTCGTAATCCACTTTCACTACGGCCGAAACCGGAATGGCGGGGAGGGTGGGGAAACGATATTTTTCTTCACCATACACAGTTTCGCGAACGGTCTCGATGGGCTGTAAATTCTTCATTGAATTGATCCCGCCAATCGTTGCACAGGCGCCTAAAGCGACTAAAATATTCGACCGGCGACGAATGTCATGAATTCGATTGATACACGACGGCGTTGACAATGATCCCTCAATAAAAGCTATGTCGTAATAGTCGGCTTTGTCGTCCATTGCTTCCCGGAATTCGACCAGTTCAACATGTCGTAGAATGTCCGGGAGTTCATTCTCCAGATTGAGTTTGTTTAATTGGCATCCCTCGCAACTGGTGAAATCAAAAAAGGCGATTTTGGGTTTGTTTGGTTTAATCTGATCGGATTTCATTGGATCGCCTCCGGCAACTGTTTGATAACGGGATAATGGTAGACGGGACCGTCCTGACAGACGTAGGAATGATTGATTTGGCAATGACCGCATTTGCCGACACCGCATTTCATGCGTCGCTCAAGCGATAGATAAATATTTTCATCGGGAAGACGTTTCGATTTTAGGGCCATTAATACGAATTTGTACATAATGGGCGGACCGACAACGGCAGCGATTGTATTCCCCAGGTTCAGGTCCAGCCGGGGAATGAGAGTCGTAATAACGCCCACATTGCCGTCCCAATCAGGTGTGCCCTGATCCACGGTCACATGATACTCGATTGTGGGATCTTCCCGCCATGATTTTAGTTCGTCTTTGAACAGTAATTCTCCGGGTGTCTTCGCGCCGTAGAGAATAATAAAACGACCGAAATCGCTTCTTCGGTCGATAACGGTATTGATTAACGATCGCAGAGGCACGATCCCAATGCCGCCCCCGATAATCAAAATATCTTTCCCCTCCATTTTTTGCAAATCAAACCCATGACCAAATGGCCCCCGTATTCCGATCCTGTCGCCGGGTTTCAGTTTGTGCATGGCCGTCGTTAATGTGCCGACTTTTCGCACACATAATTCGAAAACGCCGCGTTTGGTCGGGGAAGATGTCACCGAAATCGGGGCCTCGCCAAATCCGAAAAGAGACACTTGAACAAATTGTCCCGGCTGGTGATTGAGGTCGCGATTACCGGGGAGGGCGATCTCAAACCATTTTTCCAGTTCGGTGATTTGTTTGGTCCGAGTAATCTCGGCGATTTCGGGATAGTATAATTCCAACATTTTCCGGTCGGGTTCTTCGATTCCGGTACGGATATGATTGCTCATAATACCCAGTCCTGCTTCGCTAAGGGTTTCCTTAAGACGGTCTGTTCGTATTCTTCGCAGAGACGGTTGACAGTCTCCACGATGCTGATACCGGCGGTACAGTAGGCCGTACAACGGCCGCAACCGACACACCAGGGCTCACCGGTCACATCGGTAATGTATTTGAATTTGCGATAAACGCGGTGCCGTTGACGATCGCTTAAATCGGCACGGAAATTTTCTCCGCCGGCGACTTTGGCAAAACTATTCAACATGCAACCATCCCAGGACCGGTAACGACTGCCGTCAGCCAAAGAAAGATTGACGTCATCCTCCACATCGAAACAATAGCAAGTGGGGCATACCAAATTGCAGGTTCCACAGCCAACACATCGCTGAGCGATTTCTTCCCATACCGATGAATCCCAGGCATGATCAAAAACTTCGGAAAGTCGATTAAAATTATATTTGATCTTATTCCGGAATTCCCGGTGAGTGGCCGGGCGATCGGGCGCTTCTTCCAGATGATCAAAGCCGGAGAGCAATTCTTCTCCGGCCTGCGTAACCACGTATAACGTATAACCGGAGGAATGTTTGTCAAGAAACAGGTCAAAGCCGTCAAACTCCTCGACCATAATTCCAACCGATCGACTGAAATGGTATGTATCGGGTTCAAACGATACACCGATAAACAGGGAGTTTTGACGACGTTTTAGGTAATTTAGTTCCGGATTCCCCTGGCTGAAATTGTAATCCAATCGCAATACGGCCTGCATATCATAACTGTGGACACCTAAGAATATCCGTAGCGGATTTTCCGGTTCGACCTTGCTTAAGGAACCGGACTTAAGCGAAAAGGACAACAATTGTTCACGGGGAGGCAAAAAGTACTTCTTGATGGATTGCAGGGTCCGGTTATAATTCAGGATAACTTTCCCCGGATCACGCACTTCGTCGAAGCTGAAGGAAACTTCACCGTTTTTGTGTGGCGCGTAAACAATTCCCCTGGTCATCAGGTGTTTAATCAGGGCGTTCAGACGACTTGTAGATAAATTGAATTTCTCCATTGTGAACTTTATCCGTGAATATAATTTTAAGGCAGGGGGAATAAACAGGGGTGTTTTCTGTCAGCGTAATTCATCACCATTATTGTATTCTTAGTCGTGACCAATATTAACGTGGCGTAATTTACGTAAAACAGGACAAGTGTGTCCAGTTTAATAATCAGAAAAGCCATTGAATAGCAAAACCCCTGCACAGATTAGTGATTTGGAATGAAAGTGAACTTATGGTTTTATTTCTCTGTATTAATTTTGTATTAAATTTGCCGCTAATTTACAAACCGATTATTTGTGGTTGAATCAATTTTCACTATTATTGTCCCCGTTTATAACGGTGAATCATATGTCGAGCCGTTTTTACAGCACTTTCCGGCAGAATATTTTCCCGATCTTGTATTTATCAACGACGGCAGTACCGACCGCACAATGGAATTATTATCGTCGGCAGGGAAGGGTTATACCGTCATTTCGCACGACCGGAATTACGGGAAGGGGAAAGCCCTGTTGACGGGGATTGACCACGCGTTATCGCGGGGAAAAACAACCATTGTCACGCTGGATATTGATTTGCAACATCAGCCGGAA
This sequence comes from Fidelibacterota bacterium, assembly GCA_027021785.1. Classification (GTDB taxonomy): domain Bacteria; phylum Fidelibacterota; class Marinisomatia; order Marinisomatales; family JAADGP01; genus JAADGP01. The sequence goes on from JALUTR010000036.1 coordinate 15,464, forward strand.
TTAATACCCGAATTTACGACGTGCAGTCGCCACGAAATTCGACTTGGTTACAGAAAAAACAGAAAAGGAATGCCAATTCACCGCCAAATCTCTAATTTCCTCACCAGTTTATTATTGACTATCCGATCGAATCATGTGATTAAGGATTCGCAATGCGGTTATCGAAGTTTTCCGGCTCAAGTAAGGGACGACTTCCCGCTATGGGAACGGGGGTTCCAGTTGGAAAGCGAAATATTAATCCGCGGATGTTTGCTGGGTTACCGGATAACCCATATTGAAATACCAACCATTTACAACAGGGAACCTTCGGGTATGCACCCTTTGCGTGACACCTTAAAATTCATTTATTTGTGGTTCCGGAGTTTTCTCTGGACATGAAGTGGATCAGGTCATTATATGACTGGGTTTTGCATTGGGCACAAACTCCATATGGTCCGATTGCGTTATTCCTTCTTTCTTTTGCCGAGGCGTCTTTTTTCCCAATCCCCCCGGACGTGTTATTAATCGCTCTTGTTTTAGGGGCCAGGAAACGGGCTTTTGTCTTTGCCGCTAATTGTGCCATTGCGTCCATCTTAGGGGCCTTATTTGGATATTCCATCGGCTATTTTGCCTGGTGGAATGACAGCTCTCAGTTTTCGAATTTGGCGATTTTCTTTTTTACCAATGTCCCGGGGTTTACGGTTGCCTTGTTTCATCGCATCCAGATGCTTTATGACGAATGGAATTTCTGGGTTATTTTTACCGCCGGTTTTACCCCCATCCCTTTCAAAGTTTTCACCATCAGTGCCGGCGCTTTCGATATCAATCTATTCTGGTTCGTTATAGCGGCCTTTATCAGCCGTTCGGCCCGTTTTTTCCTGGTGGCCGGGTTAATATGGAAGTTTGGTGATCCGATACGAGGGTTTATTGATAAATATTTCAATTGGCTGGCTCTATTATTTACGGTGCTTCTTATCGGCGGATTTATCGTCATCAAGTACCTCCTCTGAAAATAATAGCATATTTTATTTACATTAAACTGTTCAGACCGTTATTTGTTGTAATCGCCTATTTTATTATTTGATGCGATGGTAAGTACATATTATTTTTCAGTACGGTTTATCTCAAGGAGGATGCGTTGATTATTGCTATGTCGTTAGTTAGATCGGATCAACCAATTCGCAAATTCGCGGAAACGCGACCTTTGCAATTGCTCCTGAGTTCATTCACCTCGAATAAAACAAACCACCATGAATACATCTCCTTCACAATCAAATGCAGACCTTGTTAAACAACTCAAGCAAGAGCTAAAGGAGCTGCGCTTACGAGTCAAAGAACTGGAAAAAAATGAAGCCCGTTTTTATCAAACGGAAAAAGCATTTTCGGACAGCGAAAAGCGTTACCGTGAATTGGTTAATAATTTAGGTGACGCAATTATCGTTCATGATGGACGATATTTTTTATTTGCCAACCCGGCCGCTGTTAAAATGACGCATTTGGAAAAACCTGAAGATATTATCGGTAAACCGATAATAGATTTCATTCATCCTGACTACAAGGGAATCGTAACGGAACGGGTACGACAGATTTTGGATGAAGGGGCGGTTATGCCGAAGTATGAGGAACGGTATGTCTTGCCCAACGGGTCGGAAATGGATGCTGAGGTCACTTCCGTACCGATTACATTTCAGGACAAACGCTGTGTATTGGAAATTATTCGTGATGTTACGGAACGTAAAAAAGAGGAAAAACATTTGCAGAAACGGGAACTAAAACAGCGTTTATTATCGGAGCAACTGGCAAAGTCAAATTATATTAAAGATTTATTATTGGACGTAATTTGCCATGATATTAAAAATCCTGCCAATATCATCGGAATGATGGCTGATATGATTCTTAAAGGGCAGGGGAATGAGAAGACTTTTAAGGTTATCAAGAAAAGCAGTGACCGCTTAATCAAGGTCACCCATGATGTTTCCGCTTTAGCGAATATTTTCGTGAACGACACGGTTAATAAAGAAAAACTGGATTTATATACAATAATTAATGATGTACTGGAAGACTTCGATGAACAACTGCAAAATGAGGCAATGGACATTGAGATAAACATACCTCCAAGGATGCGGATTTTTGCCAATCCGATTATCGAGCATGTTTTTGTGAATTACATTAGTAACGCCATTGAATATGCCTCCCACGGGAAACGAATTGTAATTGATGCCTCGAACCGGGGAGGGGATATTATTTTGAGGGTTATGGATTTCGGGTATACGATTCCGGAAAAAAATCGGTCGAATTTATTTGATCGTCAATTACGATTGGAAAAGAACTCGCAGATTGGACGCGGGTTGGGTTTGTCGATTGTAAAGCGTATTGCCGATGTCCATGGGGGAGAGGCCTGGGTGGAACCCAATAAACCAAGAGGGAATATATTCTGTTTGAGTATTCCCGGGGACTAATTCGTCGTATGTCGTTTCGCCATGACGATATCGACCGGTTTACCAAAGGAAAGTCCATGTCGGAGTGGCCCCGAATTTTTCGGGGGAACTCCCGACTTTCTAAATTCAAAAGAAAAATTTAAGATATGTCGGGGTGGGGAGATTCGAACTCCCGACCTCTTCGTCCCGAACGAAGCGCGCTAACCTGGCTGCGCTACACCCCGAATGTATTCATTTATTTGTAAAAGATCCAGTAATTACCGACAACGATGACCGGATTGTCATGAGAAAAATCCTTGCCTTACCCGATTCGGTTTGTAAGTGCCATTAATCTCTGTCGGGGTGGCCCCGATTCTATCGGGGGAACTCCCGACCTTCCCGAACCAATCGGGACGCGCTAACCTGGCTGCGCTACACCCCGAATGCATTCATTT
>JALUTR010000037.1 GCA_027021785.1 Fidelibacterota bacterium
GAGACGGAAAAAGCAAAAGCCATAGAACAGGCCGTGGCGGAGGTAATCGCGGAGCGGAAAGTTGGAACGTATGACGTGGGGTTGAACAACACGAATATCGAAGTCGCCGAAGCGATCGCCGCGAAGTTGTAAAGAGAATAAAACCAGGACGGGAGACTAATAGAATTCAGTAATGATAGTCTCGTAAAAAGTAGTAAATACACCATAATTGTTATTCTGAATGAGGAACGAACGAAGTTTATAATCCCGATTGCGAAGCATGTCGGGGAATCTTAAACGGCTGTAAATCCCGTAATTTTTTAAAATACCAAAAAATACATTCGAGATACTTCGTTCGCTTTGCCCCGACCTTCGGTAAGGGACTGTAAGCTCTCTCAGTATGACAGGTTCAATACTTTTTACGAGTTCATCAGTAATACAAGAGGGAACGAATGCTGACGAAAATAAAAAACGAACTATTTACCATTAAAAACAAAGAGGAAGTTTCCGATCTTACCTTGCGACAGGCTAATATGTTGTATATAAATGGGTTGTGTCAGCTCCTGACGGTCGCGCAAAACCAATTTGATTTTTCGGTGGACGACGAATTCAACGACTTTCGTGTTCGGCTTTTGATTGACCGGGATAACATTAAGACATCCTGTAATTGTAAATCAGCGGAGTCCTACTGTCATCATTCCATTGCGGGACTGATGGAGTTAACGGACTATTTAAGGCGTGATGAATCGCGACCTTCGCAAACCGGGAAAGCTTATACCCGCGATGGGATGATAAAGCGTGTTCTGGCGGAAAGAAGAGATAAAGCACAAAAAGCGGATTATTCCATAGAATTCGCCGAAAATCCGTATGGTGAACATGAACTGATAAATGAAAAACATGTTCGTTATAAATTAACTTTTCGTGAAATCGAAAAAGAATACGGATATTGTTCCTGCCCGGACTATCGGACCAATAAATTGGGTACCTGCAAGCACCTGATGTTTGCCTTTAACAAATATAAAAGTCATGCGCGGAACAGGGCGCTTGATAAATTTCGATATCCTTTTGTTGAAATCCATCTTGATCCACTGAACGATTACCGTATATCCTGGTTTTATCCGCATCCGTTGCCGCCGGAAATAAAGGCGTTGATAGAACGATATTTTGGAAAGGAGCAAAGCTTGTCACCGTTAGGGACCGGGGATTTTCTCCAGTTTCTGAATGAGGCGTCCGAATATAAACAAATCAATATTCGTCCGGAAGTCCACGATGTGGTTGAGCGTTATTTTGATGAACAAATTCTGCAGCAGGTAAGAGAGCGACAAACCATCGATCACGGCATAATCAATGCCGACCTGTTTCCATACCAGAAGGAAGGAATCGAATTTGCCGCTTTTCGGAAAAATGCCATTATCGCCGACGAGATGGGTCTGGGAAAAACGATTGAAGCTATTGGTGTGGCTGTTCATAAAAAGACCTTATTTGATTTTAAAAGAACTTTGATCATTTGTCCCGCTTCCATAAAAGATCAATGGAAGCGGGAAATCGAGCGTTTTTCAAACGAAAAAGCCATAATTGCCGAAGGATTCCCCGGGCAGCGGGAAAAGATATACCGTACCAGTGACGCTTATTTTATTATTATTAATTATGAAACGGTGCTGCGCGATAAGGAGGTCCTGATTCGGATGGACCCGGATTTTATTATTCTGGATGAGGCTCAGCGGATAAAGAATTACGAGACGCTTACGGCGAATGCGATTAAGGCATTACCAAAGAAACATGCCCTCGTTATCACCGGCACACCGATAGAAAACCGACTGACCGATCTATATTCTATCGTTAGTTTCCTGGACCCTTACCTCCTGTCTCCCCTATGGGAATTCTCATATCAGCATTGCTATTTCGATCTGACGCAGAAAAACAAAATAACCGGTTATTACAACCTCCGTGAGCTGAAAAAGCGTCTTCGGCCACTTTTGTTGCGCCGCGAAAAACGCGAGGTGATGGAACAGTTGCCAAATATAAGTCAGATGGATGTCCCGATAAATATGCATCCCAAGCAGGCTACTTATCATCGAGGTTTTGCCAAAGGGGTTGCTTCTATTTTAAGGAAGAAATATATCTCGCCTTTCGATATGCAAAAACTGATGTTGCTGTTGTCGAAAATGAGAATGGTTTGTGATTCCACATATCTTATCGACCAGGAAACCAATATCTCTCCGAAGTTGGAGGAACTCGAATATATTCTGCTGGAAAAACTCGATATTCATAATTCCGACCGGAAGATAGTAATTTTTTCCGAATGGGTCCGGATGAATCATATCATCGGACGTATGTTGCGCGCCAATGATATCGGGTTTGTTGAATTGAGCGGGAAAGTACCGGTACAAAAACGCGCCCGGTTGATCCGGGAATTTGAGGAGAATCCCGATTGCCGGGTATTTCTTTCGACCGAAGCGGGCGGCGCGGGTTTGAACCTCCAGGTGGCCGATACCGTTATCAATTTCGAGTTACCCTGGAATCCGGCCAAGAAGAATCAACGAATCGGGCGGATAGACCGGGTAGGCCAAAAAAATAAGAACCTGACGGTAATTAATTTGGTCATGAAATATTCGATCGAGACCAAAATTGTTGCCGGACTGGAAGTAAAGCAACAATTGTTTGACGGGGTGTTAAGTGAAAAAAGCACCCTGGACCGGTTGGACATTTCACAGAAAGGGCGTGCCCAGTTTTTGCGGGAATTGGAATCTGCTATTGATTCACTGGCGGAACCGCCGGAAAAGGATGTTCGGAAGGACGAAGAAAAAGCAGGATTATTGGAACTGGCGACGGAAGCGGTTGAGTCCGGCTCTTCAACGGAAAGGAAGGAACCGGTAAAAACGCCTGTTCCCGGACAGGTCCCCGGTAATTATTCCGATCAGTTGGCGCAGGTAATGAATCAGGGGATGGCTTTTTTATCCGGACTCATGAAAATGGCCACCGGGCAGGATTTGAACATGAAATCCAACGCCATTGAAGTAGACCCGAACACCGGCGAAGTTGTGATGAGGTTTCAACTGCCGGTTGTAGGGAACCAAACTCAGTAAACGAACGTCCCCGGGGGCCACGAGGATGGTTTGTGATCGAAGGGCCGTTCGAAAGTACCAAGGTTGTTTGAATACGGGGGGATAAACGGAGGGAAAAATGGAAAAAACCATTTCACGAATTCTGTCTGAATTCGCAGTAGACCTGCAATATGAGCATCTTCCCCGGGAAGTAATCCATGAAGCAAAACGCTTTTTGTACGATTCCATCGGCTGTGCCTACGGCGGCATGGAAACCCCGGACGTAAATGCGATTTTAAGCATTTACCGGGAAATGGGGGGCAAAGAAGAAGCCACGGTTATTGGATTCGGTGATGAATTGCCGGCTGTGAATGCGACGCTGATTAATTCCTTAATGATCCGGGCCCTGGACTTCAATGATATTTACTGGAAGGAGGACCCCAGTCATCCCAGCGATCTCATCCCGGCCGCCCTGGCGATGGGTGAGAAAACAGACGCTTCGATGAAGGCGGTGCTGGTGGCAATCGTCCTGGCCTATGAATTCGAACAACGGTTATGCGAATTTGCCAGGCCGGGGGTCCGGGAAAGAAAATGGCACCATGCCACCCTGACCCAATTCGTTTCACCGCTTGTGGCCGGCAAGCTGCTGGGCCTTACCGTTGACGAGATGGTTAACGCCGTTGGAATCAACGGTTGCCATAATCACACCATCGGCTGCCCCACGGCCGGCAGATTGACGATGATGAAAAACACGGTGGACCCCATGGCGGTACAGAGCGGCGTATTTGCGGCTTTAATGGCGCAGCGGGGATTCACCGGGACGGAAGCCGTCTTCGAGGGGAAAGAAGGACTGATGGATGTGTTCGGTCCCGACTGGGAACCGGAAATCCTTACCGAGGGGTTGGGTGAAAGTTGGCGGATTTTGCAGTGCTCCATGAAGGCTTTTCCCACGGAAGCGTTAACGCATACCCATATTACCGCCACGCTCAAGGCGGTGATCGAAAACGACATTCAACCCGAGGCGATTGAGAGAGTAGTGGTAACAACCATCGCGCGGGCCTGCGATATCCTGTTTGATCCCCATAAATACGAACCGGATTCCCGCGAGACGGCTGATCACAGCCTGCCGTATTGCCTGGCGCGGGCGATCCTGGATCGTAAGATCACAACACGGACTTTCGATAACGAAAAAATTAATGATCCGAGACTGAAGGAGATCATCCATCGCATTAAG
>JALUTR010000038.1 GCA_027021785.1 Fidelibacterota bacterium
AATGACAAATCGTCACCGCTGGATTCAAGCCCCGAGTGTCCGTAACCGCGAATCATGAAACGGCTGGCACCCGGTTTGAGTGAATTTTGGGCAAATATCATGGTAATAGGTAAAACAACCATGCTGATCAATATTTTCGTACGTCTCTTCATTTGTTTTTATTACCTCTTTATTTAGTGAACATAGCCTGAACCCCGGTTATTTACCTTCGGACTCAAAACCGCTTCGTAGCGGTTTTGACGCTACGTTCCATTCCTGTTAGTTTCCGTCACATCGGGCCATGCGGCCCGATAGTATCAATCGTATCGTAACCGCTAACCAAACCTCTATCATTTTTTTGTATTGCAGCGGTTGGATTTTCAAACCATTTTCAGTGAAAAACGATTTACTTTTTCTTTGCTTTTAATGTCCGGATATATTTGACCAATTGCCAGCGCTGACTGTCGGAATGGGTTTCCCTGTAAGTAGGCATCGGCGCATTGCCATTGGTTATTTTCCAGAAGATTGCGCCGTCGGACTGACTCTGCACTTTCTCCGATGTTAAATTAGCGGGACGGGGATTCAGCGCCATCCCGGCGACACCATCTCCCTTCCCGGCAGGCCCGTGACATATAGCACACAGGGATTGGAATATCGTTTCCCCCTGCTTAGCGGCTTTATCGTCGTCCGCGAACGGATTTACCAGCGAATCCGCCTCCGCCGGCGCTTTCCACACTTTTCTTTCATCTTGCGCCGGTGTCGGATTCTTCGCCGATAATTTCACCGAAACCAAGACCAGGGAAAGCCCGATTAATGCGCCCCCGGTAAGGATTCTTTTTAACGTCATTTTTCTACTGATCATTTATTCCTCCTTCGATCTGTTTGTTTTCATCCGGCAAGGGGTGTTTACCCAGGACATAATTACAGTATTCGTCCTTTTCGAACCCGAAATCACAACAATTATGCCTTGCCGAACTTTTTTCGCTGTTTTTTCAATATTTCCTGAACATCCGTATTCTATTTTCACACACTACCCGGCTGGATTCCCCGGCTAAATCGATTCCCGGGTTTTCACGACCCGAGAATTTCCTTTTTCATTCGCTTATATTCATCCTCGGTAATTTCACCGGCGGCATATCGTTTCCTCAGAATTTCCAGGGCCGAATCACCCTTTTGCGGCAGCGATCTATTGCGGTTGATATACCCTATGATCAACACGATGGCAACAATAACCACAACCCACCAGAACACCATCATAAACCAACCGCCCCCAAACCATCCATTCATGTGCATGACTCCTCCTTTCGTTATTTACCGCTCACAAGGCAGCAATAACCTTTTGCAATTTTTTTTGTATCTGTTGCGCCACCTCACCCAATTCCGGGTTCACAATGGCCTGCATGGAAGCGACGGGGTCAACGGCGGATACCTCGACGCGGCCGTCTTCATGTTCCTGTACCACGACATTACAAGGCAACATCGTACCGATCTTCTCTTCCAGTTGTAAAGCCCGGTAGGCAAATGGCGGGTTACAGGCGCCGAGAATCCGATATTTTCGGAAATCTACGTCCAGTTTTTTCTTAAGTGTTGCCTGTACATCGATTTCGGTTAAAATCCCGAATCCTTCTTTTTGTAATTCCCGGATAACATTTTCGACCGCTTCGTCGAACGAATCATCCAGTACCCTACTGAAGTGATAACTCATGATATTCTTTCCTTTCACCTGCAATTTTTCGATTTATCTTACCCTCACGTGACTATGAGCGTTTTTTCGTCCTACCTTGGGACACATTCCTTTTACACGTGTTACGGGATATATCCATGTTCCAGATTGAGAAGCGATTCCCGATCGTCAAACTGATCGTTCCATAATTGATCTATCGAATACACCAAACCGAACTGAAACCGCATTTCACTTTCACCATATAAATTTTTCAAATCGCCGTCAAAACTTTTGTATTGCGCCTGGAACCCCAGGTCGAAATTTTCTCCCAGCCGGTAGAATACATTTCCCACCACCTGGAACTGACTGGTTGTATTCGTCAAATCGGGAAACACCTTGTACCCTCCGGAAAGGGCCAGTTGGATTGTCGGGCGCTCCAATTTGCGGTAAATGTAGCGCAAGGAAGTCAGCCCCCCGATCGATCGCGCACGCGTCAGATCATAGTAGTCGTTGATTTCGCGGATATTGTCAAATCCCTGATTTGAGATCACCTGGGATCGTATATCCCAAAAATGAACCGGGTCACGCCGCAGATTCACGATCGCGGAAACAATGACATTTTTCAGAACATCGCCGTATTCATCGGCAAGCTGTGACTTTCTCATCAAATAACTGTTATACCCGAAACCGATTTGCTGCAGAACGGGGCGGTTCCATATTTGTGTTCGCGGCACACGATACTCGAACGATAATCCAACCGCATTGAGACTAAAATCCGTTTCCGAACCGGCCCGTTCTGACGGCGTCTGGGTAAAATGTTCACCGTGCACCCGCAACCAATAACGTTGATTAAAAACGCGGGCCAATTCCAATACATTCCCGAACTGGTTATCTTCGGTGTTTTCACCGGACGAGAACGGATTCAACACATCGGTAAAGGACAACGCGTCATCATCCCGCAAGGTCGGAAATTCAATCAGCGAACTCCTTACGCGCGAACGGCCCATTTTCAATATGTTCACCTTGTCCTCCACCCTGATAAAAGTCTGGTGAAAGAATAGTTGCCCAAGATCGGAATCGGCATCCGGGAACTGGAATCCGATCACAAACTGACCGCGGAACCGGTTGTATAGTTTCTGACGGAAGCCCAATAACAGGCCCGAATCGGAAAAATCGTTGACGGCCGAGGTTGTTTTGTCCGCGCCGATATCCGTATTAAATGAGGTCAACCCGCGAACGCCCAACTGTATTTCCGGGCTAACCTGAGAAAAAACCGGCGCAACGCCGACAAATGTTATGAACAGCCATTTTAATTTTGCATTAATCATGATTGATCCCCCTGTTTTTGCATTCACGGCCTACTCATCCAGAGCTACGAGCGGTAAAGCGTTCAAACCCATTTTTTGAGTCATCGGATCCAATTCGGCTTCCGATGACGGCAGGTCTTCGTACACCAGCGCCATCAGATTGCCACCGGGATATAAACCGTTATTGGTGACTCTCCGTGTATCATGATCGTGAAAAGTCCACAGGCCCCTGTTATGCCCTTCGATAATAATATCGATCGTTTTGCCGGGGCTCAGACGAACGGTATTCATCTGCCACGGCTGAGGCACCGGAACACCATCATCACACACCTGCCAGAAATCGTGTCCGTGCAAATGCAGAAAATGTTCTTCGCCGCCGGCATTTATTAATCGCACACGGATATTCTCTCCTTCGGTGATGTAGATATTGGGGGTCATAGGGTACGACTTGCCGTTCACGGTGAACCAATTGGGTTGTGCCAAATCGGCCGGCGCCCGGCGATTGGTTGAATAGGGCGGCTGGTATCCGTTGTTCACGGCTGTAACGAATTCATCCTTGGTATCAAAAACAGCAAAGCGTTCCTTGTTGAAACGCCCGTTTTTCATCAGGTACATTCTTTCTTTCATCCGTTCCAGCATACTGTCTAATTCCCGGCGAATAAAATTGCTGTCGTGCGCGGAGTACACCAACGTGTATTCCCGTTCATACGGAAATTCCCGCTTTATCGGATCATCGTTGGGATCATCGATGATAAAACTACCGTACATACCGGATTGCATGTGCAGTAACGTACCCCAATGACAATGATAGAAATGAGTCCCATAGGGTTCCGCCACGAATTCATAAACAAACTCTTTCCCGGGCATTACCGGCATCTGGGTAACGTAGGGTACACCATCCATCCTCCAGGGCACGTATATCCCGTGCCAGTGAATCGTGTGATTCAATTCGGTATTATTCCTGAAAATGACCCTTACCTTGTCGCCCTTGTTGACGCGTATTTCGGGTCCCGGGATCTGATTATTAAACGCCAGCGTATGGAATTTGAATCCGGGCACTACCTCCTGTTGATAGATATCAATGGCCAATCGGAACTCTTTCACATCGCCCTTCATCACCGGTTCCAGCGGTTTTGGGAATCGCTCCTTATTGGCGCTTTTCGCGGAATTCGACAACAGCACTTTTGGGAAAAGCACCGTTGTAGACATGAGACCTGTGGTTTGAATAAACTCTCTTCTGTTCATTTAATACCCCCCTGTTTTTTTATTCTTTTCTCTTATCGCGCATGTTTCC
>JALUTR010000039.1 GCA_027021785.1 Fidelibacterota bacterium
AGACAACCACAATCTCCGCTATTCTCCTGATGGAAAAACGACAATTCGTTTGTCTATCGTACGTCAAGCATCCTTGCTTGACGATATCAAACGAAGGATTTTTACATCCCTCCTACGGCATACAACCGCAATCCTCACCATTCTCCTGATGGAAAAACGACAATTCGTTTGTCTATCGTACGTCAAGCATCCTTGCTTGACGATATCAAACGAAGGATTTCTACATCCCTCCTGCAGCAGACAACCGCATTCCCCGCCATTCTCCTATGGCAAACGACAATTCGTTTGTCTATCGTACGTCGAGCATCCTTGCTTGACGATAACAGACGAAGGATTTTTACATCCCTTTTGCAGCAGACAACCGCAATCCCCGCTAATCTCCTGATGGAAACAAGATAGCATTTTTATCACAAAGAAAAAGAGGAGAAAGTGTAGGAGCCGTACAGATTTGGATAATGAGCGCTGACGGAACCGGACTCACACAATTAACTACGGAAGGTATGATTAGTAAATTCGATTGGAGTCCTGACGGGAAGGAGATAGTATATGTCCGTTTTCGTTTTACGGATTATACTTATGATAATGGGACTCTCTGGATCATGAACATAGAAACCGGGGATAAACGACAACTGACATTTAATAACTCGTATATGCCGATCTATAATGAATTACCCAATGGAAAAGATGAAACGGTGGATTACGAACAATAAAAACCTGATCGTTCATGGTCGGGGGACCATGAACCAAAGGACATTCGCAAGAAGGGCCGGACACAAGTTTGGAAATTGACAACCAACACCGATGAATATCTCAGTTTTCCCGGAATTTCTCCCACGATCTTGCAGTTCGCCGGCGGATTGGTTTCCCGACATCCGTTGGGAGTTCCCGTCCACCCCCCCAATCCTGACAGAATGTTTTATCTTCGGTAGAAGGAAGCGGATGGAGTCGATATTTTTTGTATTGTTTCCAAGAAAACTTTAACATACTATCCACTGAAGCTGTTAACGGTCTGTTCAACTTTTAGGAATAAGCATAAAGGTGAAAACGGATTACAGGAAAATGTTGCGTGTGGCCCTCAGGGAAGCGCGCCAGGGGCTCGTGGAAGG
>JALUTR010000040.1 GCA_027021785.1 Fidelibacterota bacterium
TGGAAGGCGGAATCCCCATTGGCGCGGCGCTATTCGATAACGAAGGAAATCTCCTGGGACGTGGTCATAACCGTCGTATCCAGGAGAATGACCCGTCTGCACACGGGGAAACGGATGCGTTCAGGAAGGCCGGACGTCAGCGAACCTATAGGGATAAAATTATGGTTACCACGCTGGCCCCTTGCTGGTATTGCAGCGGGTTGATAAAACAATTCAACATCGGCACCGTTATTGTCGGGGAATCCGTTAACTTCTCCGGGGGAATTGGATGGCTAAAGGAAAACGACATTAAAGTCATTGACCTGCATTCGGAAGAATGCGTATCCATGCTTGCCGATTATATTCACGACCACCCTGATGTCTGGAACGAAGACATTGGCGTGGAATAATCGAGCAATGTAAACCGGTGTATTGTCAGGGAATGCCTGCCGGCAAGGGTAAAATCTTTCCGGTAACGACACACCATTTCTTTAACAACCAACACATTTTTATATTAAAAACGGTTTTCCTCTGTCTTGACCGTGGGGAAACAAGAATTTCCAGGGGGTTAATACCGATTAAATCCAAAACCATTACGGGAGAAATAGCATGTTTCGCAAAGTTGGCGGTTCAATATTTTGTATTATAACGCTGATCCTGACCGGAAACATATCGGCGGTTACATATCTGGATGACAATTTCGAACATTACGCTGAGAACAGTGACCTGGCAATGAAATGGGGTATGGTTACAACCGGTGGCGATTCAACCTTTCAGCCCCAGACCGTTTCAATGGCCAACAGCCTGAGCGCCGACCAGGGTTCGGCAGGAAGTCGCGCAATGCGATTGGACTTTTCATTCGATAGAGGGGTCGTTCCCTTGTATGAACACCCGGATCGGAATTTAAGCCTTGGGAAGAATTGGGAACCGTCCATTTACGGAATGATCAGCTACTTCCCCGACGATAATGAACAGACGGATCTGTCGAATTATACCGGTATTCGTCTATGGATCAAACCGGGAACCATTGCCGGAGACGCAATTTATTTTGCCCTCAGTCTTACGGAAGATGTCACTCACGGCTCTGAAAAATGGATGTCGCCGAAAGTTACGCTTAACACACTGGATGCCAACGGTGAGTATATTTATTTCGATTTCGCCGATTTCCGGGAATATTTCACCGGCAGCGGAGAACCGATGGACAGGTCCGGCATGATAACCCCTTCCCTTTGGCTTGCTTACGATGATACGGCCTCGCAAAACAGTTCGGCCACTGTTTGGGTGGATGATATTCAACTGATGAACAATAGCGCTTCAAATCCCATTCCACCCGATGGAGCCCTGATCATGGAATTAACGCCGACACTCACCTGGACACCGGGCGACAATGCCAACGCTCACGATGTGTACCTTGGTTCCGATCGTGTCGCCGTGACCGAGGCCGACACAACCGATCCTGCCGGTATATACCGCGGGCGACAGGACTCAGTTGCCAATCACTACAGTCCCTGTTGCCTCGAGCCGGGCGTCACTTATTATTGGCGCATCGATGAGGTTAATGCCGCAAACATCCAGCGGGGAAAAGTCTGGAGTTTTACAGTTCAGGACCCCACGCAAACCTATTCGAATCCGGTGATTCCGGAAATCGGCCCGGCCGACCCAACCGTGATTTTCTACCAGGGTCAATATTATTTGTACCCTACCGGGGATAATTCCAGTTACCGGGTTTACACATCCTTCGATCTGGTGAACTGGACCCGGGGGCCAAAGGTTTTCATACCCGGAGGAATCAATGTCTGGGCGCCCGACGTTTCCTATAACGCCGAGGACGGGAAATTCTATCTATACTACACTGCTAACTGGAAAATAGGCGTGGCGGTTGCCGATAAACCGGACGGAACCTTTATTAACGAAGGTGTTCTGATATACAACGCCATCGACGCGAACATGTTTTTGGATGATGATGGCAAACGCTACCTGTATTATGTCCGCACGGACCTGCCCGGCGGCTTTAAAATATTTGTGCAGGAAATGGCAAATCCGCTGGAATTGACCGGCACGGGAAAATTAATCATCGAACCGACCGAAAGATGGGAAAGAAACGGGAGTATTACCGAAGGGCCGTGGATGATTAAACATGATAATGTCTATTATTTGCTTTATTCGGGCTCCGCCGCCAATACTCTATATTACGCGGTCGGTTACGCAACCGCCGATAATCCGCTGGGCCCCTTCACAAAATATTCCGGGAATCCGATTATTAAAGGGGGAAACGGAATCTACGGTCCCGGACATGGCTCCGTAATAAGCGATGCCGCCGGCCAACTGTGGCACGTGTATCATCAGAAACGAGGGCCGATTCCTGATTGGGACAGATATATTTGTATCGATCCCCTGTGGTTTGATTCCACCGGCGTTTTACACGGCAAAGCCACCCGGGGAACACCGGAGCCGGCGCCGGCCGTTGCGTTGCCCATTGATGATGATTTTGAGAATTATAATTCCGACAACACCCTCGCGTTAGGATGGAAACAGGTCTTATGGAGCGGCAATAATGTGGACAGCGCCACTCAGGTTTCGATGACACGCACCCTGGACGGTTCCGGCGGCGCCCACGCAAGTAAAGCCATGAAACTGGTTTTCACTTTTAATGAAGGGGTTGCCCCCAGCACGGATACGACCGCGGCTAATTGGACACCCGCCATTTTCGGCGCCACCGGAAAAAGATTGGATGTGAGGGGAATAAATATAACGGATTACGTGGGGATTAAACTTTGGCTAAAACCCGGTGAAATGACCGGAAATAACATCTATTTTAAAATGAGCATGATTGAAGGTGACGGTGAACGATGGATGTCGCCGAAAATTGATCCGCGTTCACTGAACCCGGGCGGCGAGGAAGTGTATTTTCCCTTTGGTGATTTTGAAGAATATTTCACCGGCAGCGGTCAGGCGATGGACAAAACAAATATAACTACGATTTTCCTCTGGCTGGCTTATGATGATACCGCCACCGCAAACAGTTCCGCTACCGTCTGGGTTGATAATATCAAACCGGAAACCGCAGCGGTATCCGTGGAATCGGATCTATCCGTGATGCCGGATAAATTTGCGCTGTATCAAAATTATCCCAATCCGTTCAACCCGGTTACAACAATTCGGTACGATCTTCCGGTAGCAAGTCATGTTCGGCTTGTTATTTACGATATTCTTGGACGTGAAGTAATACAATTGGTCAATGCGCCGCTCTACAGCGGCCGTCATTCCGTACAATGGAACGGCCGGGATAAATACGGCAAAGAGGTCGCCGGCGGTGTTTATATTTACCGTATTGAAACGAACAATTTTGTCACGGCGAAAAAACTTGTGCTGTTGAAATGATGTATTGGAAGAGCCAAGAACCAAGTTGAGCGAAGCGAAATCCCGACGAATGTCGGGAAACCAAGTTGAGCGAAGCGAGTCCGCAAGGCGGACCGACGAATGTCGGGAAACCAAGTTGAGCGAAGCGAAATCCCGATGTTTGTCAGGAAGCGCCATCTTTCGGTAAGCTACAAATTTGACGGTTAACCGTGCCACAAGGAAATTCCAGTCATCCCTTTACAAGCTTTGCGGGAAGCTGTACTCAACTCCGTTATTCACCGCGATTATTTTCGGAAGGACTCTAATGTAATGGTGGAAATATTTTCTGATCGCGTGGAGATTACCAGTCCTGGAGGGCAACCCAAAGGTCTGAATACGAAAGAATTTGGTATGCGCAGTGTTTTACGCAATCCCAATCTTGCGGATCTGTTTCATCGCATTAGCTATAATTGGAAAGATGGGAACCGGTATTCGTCACATTGAAAAAATAATCCGTGAAGTCGGTTTACAACCAGTCCGATATCGATGGGATGATTTTGTAACCGTCATTTTTCCGTTGGTAAAAGAAAAAACGTCGGGGAAAATTGTGGAAATCATTTTATCCAATCCCGATATCACCATCCCTGAATTATCAGCAATGGTTGGAATTACAGAACGCTCGGTTGAAAGGAATTTGCAAAAACTGCAGAGAGAATGAAAAATAAAACGCATGGGTCCGGCAAAAGGGGGATATTGGAAAGCCGTCAAAACTACAAAATAATTGGTGAAAACATTTCTAATGAACTCGTAAGTCCCGAGTAAGAAAATTTTAGTTCAATGATTCGTCCTAACTCTTAATATTTTTTCGTTTAATTCATTTGATTCGTTGTTAATGCATAATCTGGGTTTATTGATGATTGGTAATTGGTTCCGAATTCCAAGGTTTTCAATTCAATTCCCTTCGGGTCTTGTGGTCTTGGTTTTCCCGAGGCTATCGACCCTATGCTGATTATTGGGGCAAAATTATTTCGAAGCGGGTACCTGACCCCGGTTTTGATTCGGCAATCCTGATACTGCCGTGATGGATTTCATGAATAATCCGGTGGGTCAGCGACAGTCCCAGTCCCCAGCCCCGTTCCTTGGTACTAAAGCCGGGGCGGAAAACATTTTTCCAATCTTTGCGGGGGATACCTTTTCCGTTATCTTCGATTGAGATCACGACACGATTCGATAATCTCGTCAATCCAATGATAATTACCCCTTCATCATGGTCGATGGCGTCGATTCCATTCTTGATGATATTTTCCATCGCCCAGGAGAGAAGCGTTCCACTGGCCTTGATATGGACATCCTTTTTTATCCGGTTTTCCAGCACGATCCGTTTCCCCAGCGACGGCAGTCTTCGTTGCAGGTAGTTCACCACTGTGGCCACCAGTTCGGCCAGGTTGATTTCATTCCGGGTCGTCTCCGATCCCATTTTACTGAAGCGTTCCCCGATCTGGTTCAACCGTTTCAGATCCACCTCCATTTCGGGCACGATTTCCGCCACCCGGTCGGGATGATCCTTTAACCATTCCACCCACCCCATCAGCGCCGAGACGGGCGTTGCCAGTTGATGGGCCGTCTCCCTTGCCATCCCTATCCAGATATGACGTTTTTCGCTGTTGCGAATAATGGTAAACCCGGCGAACCCCAGCAGGATAAACAGAGCAACGGCTCCAATCTCGAAATACGGCAACCAGGTAAGTTGCTGGATCATTTTCGAATCGCCGTAATGCAAATACCCGAAGATCAGGTCCTCCTTCAATTCCGGATCGCGATAGACCAGCGGAATCGGTTCGTTTTGTCGATCCATTACCTTCTGAATTCTCCTGACATCGGGAATTCCCGTAACATGGTCAGGCAGGTTCCGCCAGGAAAGTGGATTATGATCGACATCGGACTGAATGATCGGGAACTGAACTTTCCGGATGATATTTTCAAAAATGAAGTCCAGGTTTTCATTGCTTTTCTGCGCCGCCGTGCCGGCGATGAGTTCGGCGTACAGTTTTACGATCTCCCGGTTGTCTTCCCGCAGGTTGTTCACCAGTTTCTGGGTATAAACCAGCAGGGCCCCCACCAGGATAATGCCCAGGACGAAAAGGGCGGCTTTTATATTGCCGCTATGGCGATACCAATTCATTGTTTTCGTTTGACCAGCGCAAGTATGTTCCCGCGATACACGATCCCCAGGGAAACGACCGCGACTAATAACGATATTCTGGAAATTATGCGGGTAACCCACCACTTGCGGGAATTGTACAGGAATCGGACTTCGTGTTCTCCCGCAGGCACGACAACCGACCGGAGGATATGGTTGGTCTGGTAAATTTTCGTCGGTTTTCCGTCCACGGTCGCCAACCAGCCCGGTTCGTAAAACATCTCCGACAGTACCAATAATCCGGATGATGTCGCGTTGGATTTAAGAATGATTTCGTTCTCACTGCATTTCGTGACCGTAACATTCCCGCTTGCCAGCGAATCCGGGAGCGGTCCGTCATAGTTCACCACAATCGCTTCCGAGCGGGGATCAAAATTCTTGTCCAGCACACCCTTCAACGATTCCTTTTGAGAGGAAACATTGATTATCCCGGGGACAATCCACGCTTTCGGCAAAACCGCCTTATTCTCATATATTTTTTTGTCACCCGGTAAAACCAATTTAACATCGGGGTGATTAAACTCCCGCTTCATAATCAGATATTTGACGTTGAGCATATTTAATACAGCCAGACTATTCAAACCGCCGGCATCCATCAGATCCTGGTAAGTTCTGAGCTTTACCGGACGGTATCCGCCCACACTGGCAAGACCGAAATAACCATACCAGTTCGTGCTGAATTCATCAACCGGGTAAATGCGGAAATGATCTTTGTCTTTCGTCAGATAGCGCGTTACGGCGTTGGGCCGGAATTGCTGGTCCATTTTCCGTGCATCCTTGAGATACAGAAATTCATTATCGATGACCCACAAGTCGCCCAGCGTAAGTGCGATGATAATCCAGCCCACAACATGTGGCTTGATTCTCCGCTTGATTCCAAACCACAGGGCGGCAAAAGCGCCGCCGGAAACAACCAACGCCAGGAGGAGACCTTTCTGGAAGAGATCCTGCCTTGCATCTTTAATCCGTTGTATAATTTGAGGATTGTATTTCCCCGCTTCATCCGCTTTAAAAAAGGATACCCAGGAAGAACCGATCAATAAATAGAATAATGTAAGGGCGATGAAACCACCAAAGACAAACAGGAGGAATTTTTTCAATCGTTCCGCCTGATCGGGTTGTAAATCCTTCAGTTGTTTTATTATCGTATCAAGTCCGAAAGCGCCCAGAATCCCAAACGTGAAGGGTAACATTGCGTAGATCATCGACGGCACGCGGAATTTACTGAAGAACGGCGCATAATAGTACAACGGACCAAACAAAACCGGGAAATATTTACCGAAACCAACCAGGAGGATCAACAGGGTTGTTACCCACAGGAACGCCTGGAAACGGTCCGGTTTCTTCAACAGCGCTCCCAGAATGGCAATCAGAATCACCAACAGTCCGAAGTAATGGGTTGACTGGGTAAAAGGCATCCCGCCCCAGTAGGCAACGCTTTTTATGTCCTGAGTGGGATAATTTTGCAGACCATAGAAATAGGGATAAAGAAAGGAGATCAATTCCTTGGGGTGGAATGACCACTGGGCGGCGTAATCCCATTTCGCCCCCGATGCCGTTTCACCGCTTCGGTCCAGCACGGAAGGCGCTCCCCGATTGGAATGTTGCTGGAATTCAAACACGGACACGTAGGGATCGGAGACGATAACCAAGGCCACCAACAATCCCGCAAATATCAGCCCCGTGGATTTGCCGTCACTTTTTAATGTCCATTTTTTATTAACGATATCTCCCACCTGACTCCAGAGCCACCGGAAGAAAACGATCATCCAGGTGTAGTACACGATTTGAGGATGATTTGACCATAACTGCAGGGCGGAAAAAATCGCGAGCAAAAGAATCCCGCGGAGATTCTTATCCGACAAACAATATTCGGCAAACAGGAACACCAACGGAAAATACCCAAGAGACATGATTTTGGTAGAATGACCCGCATTGATCAATCCGAAAAAATAAGGGGTCAGACTATAAGTCAATCCTCCCATTAAGGCGGAAATTGACGATACTTTTTTTCGGCGTAAGAGACAAAACACCCCCAGGCCTCCGATAGCGAAATAAAACCAGTATTGTAATCCGCGATTAAACAGAATGAAGTTGATTATGCCGGACAGCGGATTACCCGGGGTATACACATAACTTCCATAGGACGGCATTCCGCTGAACAAATGAGGATACCAGTGCGGGAAGTCATCGTGTGTGGACGTATATTCCTTTACCCATTCCTTAATAGGCTGAATACTCATGGTGTCGCTGGCAAGGGGGACTTTGCCGACCAGGGCCATCTCATAGAGGAATACCAGCAAAGTTAAAGGTATCAGCAACCATTCATAAGAAAATTTATTCTTCATCCTGTTTCCCGAATTGAATTATTTGATTGAAAAGGGATTGAATACCGCGAATCTCTCTGGCACCAATGATTCCGGTCGTCAGAAGAAGGGGTACGTATATTAGTACCCCCAATATGGATATACCCAGATGAAACTCCTGGTAATAGGCCTGCAAAAGCAGCACAATGATAAGTAAAGCAACTGTAACCAAACCCAATTTGATCATTCTTTTCCATTTCCAATTTACAAATAATACACGCTGTGATATATGATAGATCAGGATTGTCAGGAATAGATATGATAACGTGGTGGCCAGAGCAGCCCCCATAACCCCAAAATATTTAATAAATAAGTAATTGAGCAATAAGTTAACAAAGATGGCGAATACGCCCGCTTGCCCCATACGAAAGGTTTTGTCCTTCAAAGCGGCACCTGTAATAAACACCACACGAAACCCGTTAAGAAAATATGCAAAAACAACCCATGGAATTATTAACGCACCTGTAAGGTATTCTTCCGTAGTAGCAACCCTTAATATATCCCTGGCAAAAAAGATAATTAAAATCGCTAAAAAACTTCCTATTACCGAATAGTAAAAAAGAACATCCCTGTAAATTGATTTGGAATTCTCCCGGACACCCAGCTTATACATCATTGGTCCCCAACTTCTTCTCAATGGAACTACCAATAACATATTGATTAACATTCCGAATTTATAGGCAATGCTGTAGACACCAATTTCATCCAAGGTAACAAACATCTTTAAAAAATATCTGTCCGAAAATGTTAATATGGGAGTGACAAGTGCTATCAAAATGAACGGCATTCCATACTTCAGCATTTTTACCAGATATTGCATTCGTGGAAACCTGAATGCATTTATTAATACATAACCACAACTTAAGAGAAACAATAAACCGTAAATAATTGTCTTACTTATCAACACGCCGAACAAGCCCTTGTCATGAAAAACAACGAAATATATGGTTAAAAATAAAATCCCTAAAAATTGTCCAAGGGAAAGAATTATGTACTGGATTGGTTTCCCCTCATATTGCTGCATCCACAGTATGAACTGACCACTGATAAAAAGAAATACGTTTGAAATTGTAATGAGAAATAGAATCGATTTGCTGTCGCCGAGGCTCAATTGGGCGGCGAACCATTTCCAATTGAGTCCGATAATTGAAAGGATTATAGCTCCTAATATTTGAATTCCCCAAAATGCGGTCGAAATGAATCGTTGTCGCTCACTTTTATCTTCTTTGGGTAAATATCGCCAAAGGGCATTTATAAGACCAAAAGGGAGAATTGTAATCAACAGAAATTCCACCATTTCCAATAACGCCAGAATGCCCACATCGGACATTCGTAAAAACTTCGTATAAATTGGAATTAAGAAAAAAGCCGCCAGTTTCGAGATAATATTGCCAAGCCCATAAATAGAAGTTTGGAAACCCAGTTGCTT
This sequence comes from Fidelibacterota bacterium, assembly GCA_027021785.1. Lineage (GTDB taxonomy): Bacteria > Fidelibacterota > Marinisomatia > Marinisomatales > JAADGP01 > JAADGP01. The sequence goes on from JALUTR010000040.1 coordinate 9,314, forward strand.
AATTGTGGGACGAACAGACATTATTACTACATAATATCAGAGGTTAATAATCGATGATTCATGTAACAATAAAAACGTGTCGTTATGATTGTATCAAGTATTTATATATTCTATTCGCCATATATCGTTTTAACGATTCTCCGCGTATCTTCTTCCAGAATCCTCCCGGATAATCAACCATTTGATAATGATAATCTCTGAAAACAAATGGAAATACAAGATTTACATAGAATATTTCCAAAGGGTGAATTTCATTTTTCCAGTTATCCAGTTGTGCGGAACTTATCCCGTTAAATTGTTCTCCTGTAGTACTGTTGCCTTTCCATGGCTGATTTCGAAATGTTGGACTTAATAATATATCCTCAAAAACGATTTCCAGAAAATCGCACAATGCGGTTAATTGCTCCTTCGGATTTAATACCAGGTTCTCATATTCAATCACCTTGTAATTTTTAATCGTCCTTTGATTTTTGTACAAATAATAGTAACTGTTATAAAGCGTTTTAACGACTCTTCTGATTATAGGATATCCATAACGATGACTTTTGTACCGACGAATTGACACGAAGTTTGCATAGGGATTGCGAACAATATGGATAAATTTAGCCGCAGGGAATAAATTGGATAACTCATAAGCAAACTCGGCATTTTCCACTGATTTTTCAACGATTCTAAGTGAATCGGGTAATTCTTTTCTCTCTATGGCTCTATAAATCGAAGTGAAATACCCCTCGATCCTTGTTTTATCATCATCGTGTTCAGAGGCGGAGGACAAGAAAGATTCCCTGAAAATCTGTTCGTCAAACAAACCTTTCGTAATCGAATCCGCAAAAAAATCGACCGTCGTATTGCAATGATGTATCCAATCGCAAAATGAATCAACTATTTCCTCCTGTGTCAATGTCACCGGGCGTTCCTTCCGATATTCATTGTCCACCCAGTATTTCATATTTTGAAAGTAGTGTGTTTCAAAAGGGATAACATATAGTTGAGAATGTCCGTCAAAAAGACTTCTCAGGAGACTCGTACCGGATTTATGGGCGCCTAAAATAAAAATGGGGTTATTATTCACAATGACAACGTTGTAAGCAATGCAAGTTAATCAAGAATTAATCCATACTTTATCTGTTACCAGGCATAAAAATCGGTTCCCAACAGTACTTTTAACCAATATGCTATATTTCCTTAAAACCCAAATGTTCAATCAGCCGCAACTGATCATCCGGCGATAGTAAGGCAGTTCGTTTCGTCAAGGGATAAAAAGCTGTACGTGAGTCAAGCTGCTTTAATGATGGAACCTTCAAAATTTCATCGCGAACAAAAAATGCGTTCACACCATTTGAATCGCAACAAACCAGAGAGTAACCTTTCGTTTTACCCAATTTCGTCAGCGCTTTGAGGGATGCCCCATGATAGTATCCGCTTTTATGCTTCTTATACCGATCAAATTCCGAATCGTATGGCACAGTTACGGACAGGTCAATACCAAATGACGCATTATATTCAATTACCACTACACGCGGTTGTATACAACTGATTTTTTCCCAAATCCAGTAGTCATTGCCATCAATGTCTATGGATAATAAATCCACCGACTTGGGGATCTGCATTTTCTGCAATACATTTTCAATATTTTCAGTTGTTATCCAGGAATGATGTATTTTTACCGCTCCATTTATACCATAATCACGGTAGAAATTCCTTGCTTCCTCGACGTTCTTTTCAGACCCATCAATCAGCCAACCTCTCCAACCAAAATTTTGAATAAGATTGCGTGAATTACATTCTCTGCCATTGCCGATACCAATTTCGACCACTGTATGATTAAGAATACCAATCACGGAAAACAAATACATGAGAATTCCGTCTTCCCCGTTCTGAGAAAAAATCTTGAATTCCTGTTGCCTTATGAATGATCGATAAGGTTTTTCTCCACGGACTAAGTCACAATACTTTGTCTGAATCAGATTGTTTATATTCCGCTCTAAAAATTCGATTTGTTTTTGAGATTTTTTAATCCCTTTGATAGTCCTTTTCCATCGACTAAAGGCACTTACTATTTTTCTCAGACGGTATTTCATCAACACAATCTCCCTCGGAATGTATATTTCAAGTGACAATTTGTAATTATATCTGTGGCCACAGGAATAATATTCATTGTTACATATCCTGACTATCGGAAATCATAACCAGGGAATTTTTCAGGACAGCGGTTATTCTCATTTTTTTCCTTCGGAGACTATATGGCGACAATACGTTCGGTACTGTTACCTCATTCATCTCCACCGTTCTGATAATACTTTTCCCGTAATGGTGTTAACTCTTTAATTAATTCCAGGTCTTGAGCCGAAACCTCTTCTAGGAATTTTTGTTTATTTATCGGTTTTTTAAGATTTGACAAGATTTTTTTATTTGGAATTGTATCCAAACCTAAAAATGTCAGTATACTATTTGATACCCGTGGTTTTTGAAATAATTCTTCGGAAAAGACTGTCAGGCATCTCTCCTCTCGCAAATTTCGTTTAAATGATTCAATGAATGTATTTGTTTCATTCCACAGCCAGGCAATTTTCTGCACATTTGAATAATCGTCCCAGTTAATATTTTCTGTTTGTGAAGGACAAATCCTTCCCTCATCGTGAGGATGCCGGCCACTATACCAATTTCTGGAAATGCCGCTTCTTACAAAAGCAATCGGTTCTCTGACCAAATGAATAAATTTTGAGTCGGGATATATTTCTGCCAACTGATACGCAAAAAAGGTAATTCTATTATTTGTTTCCACGTATTGTTTATCAAGCAAAAATGCGTCTTTAATCAACTCATATCTGGCCGCGTCAATAACCCACGCCAGTTCATTGTGCTTACTACTATAATTCAAATATGCTTTTTTTGAATAAAATATCAATTCCGGTTGTGGTTTATGATAAGCAATAATTTGTTTATGTAAATTTAATAATTTCGTTAATAGCTGAGTGCCGCAGCGACCGGTTGATAAAACAAAACATGGCCTGGAACACTCATGAACGCGATCATATAGATCAAAGTATGAATATTTCTTTTGCCGGGATATCCTTTTCCGGTCCAATTGTTCCTTAATATAACCGCGGTTAATTTCAACCATCCCCTTTACAAATCTTTTTAAATTCATATCAGTTGTAAACGTAATTTGACAAAACCTTTTTCATCTTTGTTTCAAAAGCATCTTCACTAAACGTATCCAATTGATTCATCAGTATTTTTCGATATCGTACTAAGACATCCTCAGGAAGGTTATCAATTTTTCTAATAATATTTACGATTTCATCCGAAGTATCAAATCGTAAAGTGTCAATTGGCACTATTTCTTTTTGTCCGCCTGAATTATGCACGATTGGTATACAACCCATTGCTATGGCTTGAACCGTAGTTATTCCAAATGGTTCATTTCGAGTATTGTGTATGAAAAAATAGGATTCTCTCAATATTTCCTGCATTTTATTAAAATCGACGTTGTTCATAATGATGACATTTTCCAGTTTATTTTTTTCGATATATTGTTTGCACTTCTGCAAATATTTATCTCCTTTTTTGGCAAATCCGACTATGTAGAAAAGATAATCGGGTAAATCCCCGGCAATTTTAATGAGTTCCAGTTGCCTTTTATCCGGTGTAAACCGTCCAAGATGTAATATCGTTTTAGGTGATATATCTGAAATATCCCTTTTCATCATCTGCTTATTAATTACCGGTGGATAGATTACGTCAATTACTTTATTATTTTGAGGGAAATGTTTCAATATCATTTTTTTTGTAAATCGCGAATTTGCTATTACTATTTCATTTGCCAATAAATTTTTATTTAATCTATATAACCAGCCAATGACAATATTAAAAAAATCATTAAACCGATAAATCCTTTTCACGGGTCCTTCCGGGAAATGGATCGAAACATTTTTTGAGAGATTTCGATCGATTCTGGGATAATGAACATACGATATCGTTCGCTTCCTCCTGGGGCCTAAAAATGACGTATTGTTATTGTTAATGATTAAATCATAATCCTTACAATAGAATTTCGTCAGAAAATTAAATAAGACAATATGCCATTCATATGGGAGCCTGAGATCAATGAAAATTTCTCTTAAGTTATAGTTAATTTTTACTTTATAATATTTCTGAATTTCGTCCGTTGACAATCGCATTTTTTGCGTAACAATATCCGGAACAATTCCCATCTTGTTTAACAATTTAATTGTATGGACTATTACATGGAGGCGACCTCCCTTGCCAATCCTATTTTGTACAATCGCAATTCGCGGAAGGTCACTCATTATTTTGCAAATACTTTAAGATTGATTCTATTGAACCCATAAACGCCCCCTCCTTTTTGCAAAAATCAATAATTTCAATATATACATCGCGCCACCTGTCATACTTCGGTCCGGAAAAGGAAGAGTTATGCCATAATAAAACCAAATCACCCTGAAAATTTTTCACTTCGCTTATTATCTCCTTAATAATAAACACTCCCTCTTCGACCGAATAATTATTATACTTTCTGTTTATCAGAGTTGTATCCATAATAACTAACGGAAATTCAATAAATGAAAAGGCCCTGTCATTTCTGAAATCATAAGGATGATAGGGGTTACATAATCCTGACCTGAAACCTGGTTTATCAGCAAACCCCAGGGAAGAATCATATTGGAGTTTTGACCTTTCGATAACTTCAAAAGAAGCCGGCAGATCCAAATCAAGATAATGAAATCTCCCCCCCTTGATTGGAAAAGGGAACTTGTTTATTTCCGATTGGATTTTCTGATGGTTTGTGGATGAACCGAAACTACCGTGTATACCTATTTCAAAACCCGCCGTTCGTAATAATCTCATGACATTCAATATGTCATCAGAATCAATGTCATAGTCAGCATTCCGAACGTTACCAACTTTTTTATGTTCCGGAATGAAATAAAACGATGAATTAACACCTAAAGACTTTTCGATCTCATGGATAGTGTTAAAATTATACCAAATATCTTTTTTCTTAATCTTATCCGAAATTATTTTAAGCGCCGAAATAAAATTACCCGAACTTATTGCCTTATAAACATTCTCTTTCCACCCCGTATTACACAAATCAATATCGTGCGTTAATCCCACTGTGAATGTGTAATCCTGTAAATATTTTTTCTTCGGAGCCACACCGGTGGTTATTTTGATTGCCTTAATAAGAATATCAAAATAATAATTGACGATCGGTATATTTATTACTTTTAATTCGCTGAGAATACTTGCTTTACCCGGGAACCTTCCTAATCTGTCTTTAGCATTTGAATGATATTCCTGCCAACAGGAAAGAACGTAAAATGCGGAACTAAGTATATCCACATTTATTATGACATGTTTTCCCGCTTCATTATGTGATATCACCTCTCTTGGAGTTGTACGTGTAAAAAAAACAGGTATCGATCTCCGTTTCCATTCAACCCGGATAATTTCCCGGGGTTTTTCCCACGTATTTTCGAAGAATGATAAACTGTTACCGGGCAAAATTGAAATAGAACATTGCCCTTGTGCCCCATATTGAATTCTCACTTCCCGATCAGTGGAATAAAGATCATTAAAAATCCCCGCAACATAAGAGAGCTTTTTCTCCAGTTGTTTAAAGGCAGGATCAATTACCAGTTTTATCATTTATGTTTATGCGAACGATTTATCGTATGGATTAATTCCGCCAGTTGTTGAGTTTGAGCGCGTCGTGAATATTTGCTTATGGTGTCATCCGAATCAAAACTGTTTTTTGAGGTGATATTCCTGAGAATGTAATCTTCCATACTTTTAATATTTTTATAGTCTACCATCGTACCTCTGCCTGTTTCCCTTAGGATCCCCCCCGCTTCGCTATCGACAGGTCCGATACCTAATATTGGTATCCCTAAGGCAAGATATTCAAACAATTTCCCGGTTAATATCCCACGATTATCACGAACACGGTTTACAATAAACAATAACATGGATGCTGAACTTGCTTCTAATAAAAGATCTTTATGAGGTTTATAATTAACAAACTCAACATCCTTATAATTTACCTCCCGTAAAAGATATTTAATGCGATCATGAATGTTGCCGATGAACTTCATTTTTAATAATTCTCCTCTTCCGCGTAATATTTCAGCAACATTGGAAATCGCTTCAATAAATTCCGGTATTACCTGATCTTCCATCAGACTTCCGTAATACAGTATTGTATGCTCTCCCGTATCGTTCAAACTCCTTACGGGAATATCCATAAAATCGGACTCATCATAACCGTTAAGAATTTTTGCGGTTTCACGAGGTTGAAAACGTTTCTTATAATCATCAATGATTGATTGGTTAACCGCTACCAAGATATCCACTGAATCAACGACTTCTCTTTCAAGTCCTTGATCCTTCTTTAAAGCATATTTACTGCGTTTGACTTTTTGATAATATGAAATATTTGTCCAGGGATCCCGAAAATCCCCGATCCACGGTAAGTTTAACTCTTGCTTTAACTTTAAACCAATCAGTTGTATCGAATGGGGTGGAGAGGAAGTCAGAATTACATCGATTCCTTCTTTTTCAATGATTTCTTTCGCTTTTGAGACAAAGGGACGAATTATATATCGCCTGGCGTCAGGAATAAACAGATTTAATCGGCACCAGTTAGCCAAACGAAGTCGATATTTATTTCCGGGATCCTTTGCAAGAATCCCTACAGGAATAGTTTTATTTGATGCCATTCCGGTAAACTTTCTGAAAAATCTATATGGCTCCCACCCTTTTGTGGAATACACTTTTAGAGAACCGGGGACTTCTTCCAGAAGAGTTTCATCAATCGCAGGATAATCACCTTTACTGATCGTTAAGACAACCGGGATAATATCGAACTCCGGAAAATATTTTACGAATTTCAATACCCGTTGTACTCCGGGACCTCCCGCTGGGGGCCAGTAATATGTAATTACTAATACTTTTATCATTTCATCGACTTCTAAATGTGGTTATTTCCCATGTAGAAGGAATGTCAGAAAATAGATTTTTTCTTGGTTTCCAACCGAATCTTTTTTCATAACAGGGTGGAAGGGAATAATCCTTCCTCATAATGCCAAACCCAACCTCCATAAACGATTTTTCAATTTTATTAACCTGAACATTTGTGTTCTAATATTAAACAGATCTTTTACAGTTGTAAAATTGATGTTCAACAATATCAGCACTTACAGGCATGCAAAAAGGCCTTGGCACTACGTTTTCACTTTCCGGTCCTGATTCACAGGGTACGGATTGTCTGAGGCAAGGAAACCCCTACCGCTTGAAAGATATTCCCGGTTTCTCCGCGACATTCCATCCTTACCACAAATTTCCGATTGTTTTCTTCAATTACTATCTCCTGTAGAGCCTTCAAATCCTGTTTAATCACCAGCCATTCAAATGTTCATTGAGGGAATGTCTTCATGCGGTATGATATCATCCCAGATTGCTAATATCATCACCTCGTAATATTATTTGATTCTTTTTGTGATCCCCTGCAGTACTGGTGTAAAATATTCACTGCCAGGAAATAACAAAATGGAGATTCAAGGTGAAAATTCCTCTTTCCGTCTACTTCGTTGATAGTTTGGCCAGTAAAAAAACTAACAAAAATACTGAGTATAAATCGGCTGTAC
>JALUTR010000041.1 GCA_027021785.1 Fidelibacterota bacterium
ACAAAAATACTGCATTACGTTGACAGCCTGCCCCCCGACGATACCAGTTCCCGTTACCATCACGGAATCCAATACTGGAATATTCAACAACCCATGAATATCGGCAAAGTCACGGCCTGGATTTTTATGAATGAGGATAAGGGATTACGGGTTAAGGGCTAAACAATACACCCCTCGTTCCCGATCTGGTGTCTGTGACAGAGGCAGGATCCGTAACGGGAAACTGATGCGTGTCGGAACGTAGTGGAGATCCCGACGAAGCGCAGCGATTGCCGGGGGGAACGTGATGCGTGATGCGTGATGCGTGAAACGTGAAACGTGAAACGTGAAAGGTGAAAGGTGAAAGGTGAAAGGTGAAATTTTTCCGCCATGGGTTCGCGCCTCGATCTAATCAGCGGAACTCATGGCGAACGGTACCTCATCAGCGATTATCGAAATTCAGACCTCCCGGCCTTTCGACTTTAAAACCCACACAAATGTTTATTCCCGCGCAGCGATAACAGCAGTTACCTTATCGCCGTTTTAACGCTCGTGGTTTACCCAGGATCTCTTTCAGAACGAATGCCTGCTTCAAATGTTCGGGGGAACCTACAAAGGTCTGTAGAATCCCGGCATACGGATGCCGGCCATACGTTCTGGGTCGTTTAACATCCCTATGATGTTTATGCTTATACATGTCGGAAGGGGAAGGCGCTTCTGAGACCGATACGTGATCAACGGTGATTGTTTCCCGCGCGGGCTCGCTCTCCGGTACGAATGATTCAGGAGGTTCGGTTGACAGCGATTCAACATCGAGCGGTTTTCCTTCCGCCCGCGTGGATTCCTCGACGAACGGTAACTCTTCCCCGAACAACTCCTTTAAGAAATCGGAATGAACGGTTTTTCTTATCCTTTCACCGGCTGATCTATCTTCACCCAATTCCCTCCCGGCCGCTTCCCGCTGGCGCTTCTTCATCAACAGGGAAAGAAGGTACAGGAACAGGAGAAACAGCCAGTAGCCGATGCCTTCCATGAATTATGATTCCGATCCCGGAGGCGCTTGTGTTGATTCTTCCCTGCCTACCCCGGAGATGGATTCCCGCATTGTGGTATCAGCCTGGATATTGCGCAAATTGTAATAATCGAAGACGCCCAATTTTCCTTCCCGGAAGGCGTACGCCATCGCAATAGGAATTTCCGCCTCGGCTTCCACAACTTTCGCGCGCATTTCCTGGGTCCGGGCTTTCATTTCCTGTTCTTCGGCAACGGCCATAGCCCGGCGGGTTTCAGCCCTGGCCTGGGCAACCCGTAAATCGGCTTCAGCCTGATCGGCCTGCAATCGTGCCCCGACATTTTTCCCCACGTCCAGGTCGGCAATATCAATCGAGAGAATTTCGAAGGCCGTCCCGGCATCCAGCCCCTTGGCCAACACGGCTTTTGAAATGTTGTCGGGATTCTCCAATACATCGGAATAGGTTTTAGCCGACCCGATAGCGCTTACGATTCCTTCCCCGACACGGGCAATGATGGTCTCGTCGGTGGCGCCGCCAACCAATCCGGGGATGTTTGTCCGAACCGTAACCCTTGCCCTGGCTTTTAACTCGATCCCGTCTTTAGCGACAGCGGCCAGGTACCCCTCTTTCGGGGCATTGATCACTTTGGGGTAAACACTTGTCTGAACAGCGGTCTTTACATCACGCCCGGCCAGATCGATTGCCGTTGCGGTCTCGAAAGTCAGCGGTATTTTCGCTTTATCGGCCGCAATGAGCGCGGCCACCACACTTAACACATCCCCTCCGGCCAGGTAATGTGTTTCCAGCATTTCGGTGGAAACGGTATCCAACCCGGCTTTGTGACAATTAATGACACCGTCAACAACCAGTCGCGGCGCGATCTTCCGCAACCGCATACGGATCAGATCAATAATGGTGATCCGTCCCAGTCCCAAACTGACAACGGATTGAATCCACAGTCCGACCGGAACAAAGTAGAAAAGCAGAATAACAAAAAACAGGACCAGAGCTAATAAGATAAGTGAAAAGATTGTCATAATAAACCTCCTATGAACCGTTTATTGCTTTACTTCGCGAACGACAACCCGATTGCCTTCAACCGACAAAATTTTAACCGGGCTGCCCTTAGTGATAAATTCACCTTCGCTGACTACAAAAATCTTTTTTTCCCCCGTCTGTACCCATCCCGACGGTCGCAAATCGGAAGTGGCGACACCTTCCGCGCCGACCATTTCTTCCAGGCCAATGGAAATTTGATAGCCGGCTTCCCGGCTCTCCATACCCGGAGAGGTAAGTTTGGCCCAGAACCTGGTCCTGGTCATCAATCGAAATAACAGCACCAATCCAACCAGGCCGCCAATGATACCAATCGTTAAACCGATTACCGCCATGGATTGAATTTCCGCACCGACGGGAATATCCGGCAACAATAACTCATACAGGCCCCAAATCATTAAAACGATTCCAATAATACCCGCAAACCCGAAACCGGGGATAAACAACGCTTCAACCGCTAAAAACGCCGCTCCGGCTAAAATGATGATCAAATCGGTCATACTTGCCAGCTCAGCCAGGTATGACGCTCCCAAAGATAATGCCAGGCTCAATATACCAAACGTCCCCGGGATACCCCAGCCGGGGCTCTGTAATTCAAATAAAACGCCCAGGAATCCAAACGTCATCAACAGGGAAGAAACAACGGGATTGGTCAAAAACCGCACCAGGCTTTCGGACCAGCTTTCTTTTGTTGAAATAACCTCGGCATCCCCCAGTTGTAATTGGGTCAACAATTCATCCATATCTTCGGCTTTACCGTCGGCCATCTTGTATTTCAAAGCCGACTCAGTCGTAAGCGTGATCAATTTTCCTTCCTTGCGGCCTTCCAAATCCGTTACTTCGACCGAATCTCCATCGATCACCAGGTACGTGAAAGTTAGTTCTTCATCCACCATTCCTTTTGCGATGGTAGTATTTCTTCCGCGACTTTCAGCCGTGGAGGCCATTTCCTCCCGCATATAGCTGATTACCTTTTCGGATCCCTTTTTGCCGGACATATCCACCGCGGTTGCCGCGCCGATCGTACCGCCGCTGGTCATGTAGATTTTTTCGCAGGATAATGAAATCAGGGCTCCGGCCGAAATCGCCCGGCGGTTTATGAAAGCAATCGTGGGAACATCCGAATCCAAAATCGCGTCTTTAATCTGTGTCGCGGCATCCAACCGGCCGCCAAAGGTATCAATATCGAAAATAATCGCCGCCGCATCTCTTTCTTCGGCAACTTCAATGACCCGTCGTATGAAGGGCGGCAACCCGAGATCAATAACTCCCTGGATAGGAACGCGATATACCAAGGTCTTTTCCGCTGCAATAATGCACGATGTAAAAATCAGAAAGGAAATAATTGCTTTTTTCATGCCGACAAGTTTACCCGAGATCAACAATAAAATCAATGTCGGTCATAGTGAATTCGTCTTAGATTTAACCGATTTAGCAGCTTCAACTCCAATTAATTACCGTTATTATTATCCTGAAGCATAACCTTAATTTTTGAATATCGAAACAAGCATCTAATGCGACCTATTAATTCATAACCCCATTTCCCTTACGAATATTTAATTACCAAGTATTCCTGACAAACCATGAGAAAGAAATACCGATTGACTTACAACCTGTTGGCGGTTACCGCCAGGTATGTGCGTTCCCTGTCCGTGGCAAACCGCGAACGTCTGGCCCAACGTCTGGCCGGCGTCGTCTTTCATTATTTTCCCATCCGGAAGGATATTGCTCTGCGGAACCTGCGGAGGGCCTTCCCCGCGTATTCATCGAACCGGCGGCAGACGATTCTCAAATATTGCTACCTTTCTTACATTCGTAACTTTTTGCAATTTTTCGCGCTGCCCGATTCATATCGCCGGGCGCCAATCACAATCAACGGAAAGAATTTACTGGACACGGCGCTCAGGGAAGGTAAGGGGGTGCTACTGATTGCCGGTCATTTCGGTTCATGGGAAATTCTGGCCGCCTGGCTGGGATACAACCGATACCCTTTCGTAGGAGTCGCCCAACGTCAAAAGAATCGCGGCGCCGACAAGTTTTTCCGCGAATTGCGTGAACGCAGCGGCATACGCCATATTTTCCGTAAAGCATCCCTGGACAAAATGTACGCAGTTTTGAAAAACGGCGAAATCCTTGGTTTGGCCAGTGACCAGGATGCCAGAAAACGAGGCGTGTTTGTGAAGTTCTTCGACCAGCCGGCATCGACCCCTAAAGGAGCCGCCATGTTTCATTTACGGCAGGGCGCTCCGATGCTGTTTATTTCCTGTTACGAGACAAAACCCTACCAATACGTAATCGACATTGAACCCATACCGGTGAAAAGGGGAGATGACGTCACGGCCATAACACAACAATTCACGTCCCTGCTGGAGAAAAAAGTGCGTCAATATCCATCCCAGTACTTTTGGTTCCATCGGCGGTGGAAAACAAAGATAAATGAATCCGGATCCGGGAGAAAACAACCATGAACGCCACCCCGTTTTGTGTCCGAATGTCTCTCGCGGATCCGGACACCCTGCCGAAAGCGTGCCAAATTATCGCACAAGGCGGAATCGTTGTGTATCCGACCGACACGCTCTACGGTTTAGGGGTGGACGCGACGAATGAAGCGGCCGTGGCCAGGTTAAATGAGCTGAAGGGCCGTACCGGTCCCATCAGTGTTATTGCCGCCGATTTGGATATGGTTCGGGCATGGGCCTCAATTACCCAAGCCGAAATGGAAAAGGTCATACCCTACCTCGGAGGCGCCACAACGGTAATTTTACCGGTGAAACCGGGTGTGGTCACCGAAACGATCCTAAGCGACGACGGGTGCCTTGGAATCCGTATCCCGGCTCAACCATTCGGTCCCGACCTGGTTAAACAGTCGGGGAGACCCATTACCACCACCAGCGTAAACAGGACCGGCCGGGAACCTCTGAATGATCCCGATCAAATTTATGAGGAGTTCGGGACGGAAATAGATCTGCTAATCGATGGGGGAACGTTGCCGAAATCACGTGGCTCGAAGATTTACAAATACCATAAAGGTAAATTCATTATAATCCGACCCTGAAATGCGTCGTTTCCCATTACCAATCTTTTTATTGCCGTTTTTTCTGTCTTTCCCGACAGGCCAGACGCTACCTTTTAAAGTCGGGGAAATTCTGGAATATTCGGCGCATTTTAACGTTATCCCGGCCGGGACGGCTTCCTTACGGGTTATTTCCATCGACACCGTGAATGGTGTCCCCGCTTTTCATGTCCGTTTTGAAGCCAAAACCAGCCCCCTTGCGGACCGTTTATACAAAATCAGGGATCGAATCGACACCTGGCTGGACAGAAATAACCTGGCGACTCACAAACAAAGTAAACGTATCCGGGAGGGAAGCTATCGTAAAAAATACGACACGATTATCGACTATTCGCAATCCATCGCCATTACCAATGGCGACACACTATCCATCACTCACCCCGTCAGGGATCCCTACTCGCTGTTTTACTATCTGCGTACAATCCCGCTCCCGGAGGGTACTGTCATTCCTTTTACGACCTTTGACAGCAATGTATTGACCAATTTCCATGTTGTCGTGGCGGGCAAGGAAACCATCTTCGTTCCGGCAGGCACCTTTGCCAGCGTGTTGGTAAAGCCATATCGTGAGCGGGGTACCTTATTTAAGAATCAAGGCGCAATGAAAATCTGGTTCAGCGACGACGCGCGTCGTTTACCGGTACAGATTCATGTCAAGATGAAGTACGGATCGATGCTGCTCCGTTTAAAAAAGTTTAATCCGTAAACAGCCGCCCGATATCGTTCACGATCACCGTTATCATCAACAACAAAAGCAATGCCATTCCGATTTGCTGAATGACCATCCGGGCTTTTACGGTTAACTCCCTTCGGATTATTGCCTGAATAAGTGTGATTAATATATGACCGCCGTCCAATCCCGGGATCGGCAGAATATTCAGAAAGGCCAGATTCACACTGAAAAAGGCAATAAATCCCAACAGCGGCAACCACCCTGCCTTTGCTGTTTCACCCGCTATCTGAGCGACGGCTATGGGACCTCCCAGTTCCTTGATAGACGCACCACCGGTAATTAACAACCGGACGCTGGTAAATATCATCCCGAAACTGTTAACGGTTGATTTCAAACCCGCTCCCAGGGCTTCAATCGGCCCGATGGGCCGATAATCGAAGTTCGGATAAATTCCGATCGCCCCTAACGTATCCATTCGACCCTCGTTCATAGATACCTGGTAAGCGGTCTTCAACGTTTTTTCGAAGGTTTGATTTTCTCTTTCCCAGGTGATGGTAATGGTTTTTTCCGGAAGCGCGTGAATCTTCTTAGCCATCTCCGCCCAGGTTTCAACCGGTTCGCCGTTAATCGCCACAATTCGATCCCCGGGTTCCAGTCCGGCGGCCTGGGCCGGCATCCCATCCACCAATTGAGAAACAACCGGATCGGGTTTGGCTTCCGGAATCCCCATCTTCCAGGCCAGGCCGGTATAAAGAAAATAGGCCAGCAGAATATTCATGATCACCCCGGCACTCATTACCCAAACCTGTTTCCAGGGCGATTTGCTCATGAATTCATCGGGCGCGTGCCTGATTTCGGTGTCCAGGCTTTCATCGATAATCCCCGCCATTTTCACATAACCGCCCAGGGGAACCAGCGCCACACAATACTCCGTATTGCTTCCCGCCCGTCCCTCTTTTTTCAATACTTTTTCCACGACCGGACCCCAGACATATTTTCCACCGGAATCTTTACGATAGAAGAATACTTTGAATTTCCAGCCATCCTTTATGGAAATAAAGGACAATAATCGGGGGGGGAATCCAATGGAAAAACGATCGACGCGGATTCCGACGGAGCGGGCAGCCAGGTAATGCCCCAGTTCATGAATAAAAACCAGGACACCGATAACGACGATCGTAGCCCACAACATAGTCATGATACTAAATCCAACAGGTTTTTACCAACATTGACAAATTTTGCCCTTAATTCAGTTGTATAATTTAACAAATGCTTTTGTCCAATCTTCAAGTTGTATTAAATCCTCCAGTTCAGGATGTTCAATCCATTCATGTTGTTCACCGGCGGCCTGAATAATTTTAGGGATATCGGTAAACAATATCTCATTATTTATGAAACGGTACACGGCCTGCTCATTAGCCACATTAAGCACCGCCGGGGCTGATCCCCCTTTTCGCAAAGCTTCATAAGCGAGGCCGATAGCGGGGAAACGTTCCCTGTCGGGGGCTTCAAAGGTCAGTCGGCCCAACTCGATCAGGTCCAACCGCTCCCATTCCGATTCGACGTGCCGGGGGTAGGTCAAGGCATACTGGATCGGGATTTTCATGTCCGGAACACCCATTTGCGCCTTAACGGAACCGTCCTTGAATTCCACCGCGGAATGAATAATCGACTGGGGATGAACCACGATATCAATCCGGTCGGGAGTTAATTGAAACAACCAATGCGCTTCAATCACTTCCAATCCCTTATTCATCATTGTTGCCGAATCGATGGTAATTTTTTTCCCCATGTTCCAATTCGGATGTCGCAACGCTTCGGTTACCGTGATTTCGGAAAAGGTTTCCGCCTTCCTCGTTCGGAAAGGACCGCCGCTACCGGTGAGTATGATTCTCCGCACGTCTTCTTTCTTTTCCCCCGCCAAACATTGCCAGATGGCGGAGTGTTCGCTGTCCACCGGCATAAGGCTCGCCCCGGTTTCATCCTGGGCCCGGACGATTAACTCACCGGCCATTACCAGGCTTTCCTTGTTGCTCAAGGCTACGTCTATTCCGGCTTTGACCGCCAACAATGTGGGTTCCATTCCCGCCGAACCGACCAAACCGTTCAACAGCAAATCCACATCCGTCCGTGATGCCAGTTCCAATAATCCTTCCCTGCCCGTCAACACGGAAATTCCTTCCCCGGCGAGTGCCTTATCAACACTTCGAGCGGTAGCAGGATCTACAACGGCCACGGCTTTCGGACGGTAAGTCCGGGCTTGTTTAATCAGTAGATCACCGTTTTTATTTGCGGAAAGGTAGCGAATGTCTATTTCATCACCCAACATCTCCACAACCTGCAGGGTGTTTACCCCGATCGATCCAGTTGATCCCAATACGGATAATCTTTTTGCCATCAATAAAATCCTTTTATCAAATCCACTCCGATGGTGGCTGAACCGCCGGTAATTCGTAATTGCGGATTCAAAACAAAGGGCGGAATGGAAATCCGTGTACCCAGCAAAACATAATTAAATTTCCTTTTCAGGTGGGTTCTCTCATCGGGTATCAGAAAAAATCTACTTCTGTATTCGTTCATGCCGATCCCGATTATTGCCGGTAGTTTATCATAAATTGAAAACACCTTTATTAAATTTACATCGATTACCCGGTGTCGCAGGTTTACGGGTCCCTCCAGCCTCGAAAACTGACTCGTGATCCGCCATCCCTGTCCTTTGTCATCATCGTTTAAAAACAACAGGTCGAATCCAAAGGCGGTAATTTGAACCACATCTCCTCTGCTTTTAAACCCGCTTAGCTGACCGTTCACCAGGAAATTATCCGTTACCATCAAGGATCCGTTTAAGATGGGTAATCCTCTCAAACGGCGGGCGGCGAATTCGGTTCCACTTAAATCCACCCCGTAGTTGTACGCAATCCCGAGCCGCATCCGCCAACCGGTATTGCGGGAATAAACAGGACGGTTTCCCAGAGACAGCGAAAGACCTTTAAGAAATGGTGTTACTTCTGCCTGAAAACCTTGTCCCCGGGCGGGGGATAAATCAAACGTTGTCCACTGTGAAAAGCCCAGGGAGAAATTAAAAACAATCAGGAACGATGATAATCCGCGGATGTTCATGATGGTCCGTGCCCGGGCCCGTACTATATGACACCCCGCTCGCTGTTCGAAATAAAGTCAATGATATCCTTCACCGCCGGTTCCGCGGCAAGCTCTGTCTTCATCTTTTCCAGGGCCTCGGCCCGCGTTAACTGCGAACGGAAAAACCAGCGATAGGCGCGCTTAATATTGCGCCTGCTTTCTTCGGAAAATCCCCGACGCTTCAGCCCCACGCGATTAATACCCGCATAGCGCAACGGCTCCCCGGCGGCCAAAATAAAGGGCGGAATGTCCTGCACAATTCTGAATCCTCCACCGACAAAAACATGTTTTCCTATTTTTGAAAATTGATGTACCAAAACACCGCCTCCCAGGGACGCCCAGTCGTTGATTTCAACGTGGCCACCCAAGGTTACCAGATTTGCCAGGATAACGTTTTCACCAATAATACAGTCATGGGCAATATGCACATAGGCCATTAAAAGCGTATTTGAGCCGACATGGGTAATGCCGTGGGCGGCTGTCCCCCGATTTACGGTAACATACTCCCGAAGAACCACATTGTCGCCAATTTCAACCCGTGTGTCTTCCCCCCGGTATTTCATATCCTGCGGTTTTTCACCGAGGGAACAATAATGGAAAACCCGGCAATTCTCGCCGATGGAAGTGCCGGATACAACGGTGACAAAATTACCGATCGTGGTACCGCTGCCAATGGTCACACCATCTTCGATGACGGAATATGGACCGATCGACACATCGTCGCCAAGCACGGCGCGTTTTCCGACCAGTGCCGTTGCATGGACTGAGGTAGGAATAATTAACCTCCGGCCCGATCAACCACGTTTGCCATCAGGATCGCTTCGGCGACCAGTCGATCACCCACATATGCTTTCCCATGGAGACGGACCGCCCGAAGTCTGAATTTCAGCAACGTCAACTCCAACCGTAACTGATCTCCGGGGATGACCGGAACGCGGAATTTCGATCGCTCAATCGCGGTAAAAAACATGTTTTTGTCAAGCGGGTTATCCACGCTGTTCAGGACCAGGAACGCTCCGGCCTGCGCCATCCCTTCCAGGATCAATACGCCCGGCATTACCGGTTGACCGGGAAAGTGTCCCTGGAAAAAGGGTTCATTATAGGTAACATTTTTGATGGCGGTCAGCTTTTCTCCCGGAGTCATTTCCAGGATACGGTCGATCAATACAAAAGGGTAACGATGAGGTAAAAGTTTCAGCAATCCATTAATGTCGAGGATGTAATCCGAGGAAGTTTTTTTCTGATACTTTTTCTGCAAGATTTTCTTCTCGTACTCCCGTTTTATTTTCTTCACCAGTTCCACATTGGCGGCATGGCCGCTGCGGGCGGCGATAACATGCCCCTTAATCGGAATCCCCAGCAACGCCAGGTCGCCGATTAAATCCAACGCCTTATGACGGACGGGTTCATTTTTAAACCGTAATTTTTTTCCGTTCAGGATACCATTGGCGCCCATGATAATTTCATCTTTAATGCCAAACAGCGAACGCAGTCGATTAATCTCTTCCGGATCTATTTCCTTGTCGATGATTACCACCGCATTATCAAGGTTTCCCCCTTTAATCAGTCCCTGCTCCTTCAATTTTTCAATTTCACTTAAAAAGCAAAACGTCCGTGCCGGCGCGATTTGGGTGGCGAATTTTTCATCCATGTTGTAAATAGCGGTATACTGGGTTCCCAACGACGGGAATTTATAATCGACCATGAACGTGACCCGGAATCGATCCGAAGGCAGGACGTGAATATCGACACCTCTTTCCGGATCGGAATACGCAATGGCACGATCGATTTCGAGTACTTCACGGGGAACACTTTGCTCCTTGATCTTAGCCGCTAATAACGCTTCCACGAATTCTTTCGCGCTGCCGTCCATTACCGGCGGTTCTTTGCTGGTTAATTCGATTAATATATTATCGATACGCAGGCCGGTGACGGCCGCCAGGGCGTGTTCCACGGTATGAACCCGCACCCCGTTCGATTCAATGGTCGTTCCACGGGAAATATCGGCAACGTGATCGATATCGGCCCGGATTTCAGGGCAACCTTCAATATCCATACGAACAAAACGGATTCCAAAATTTTCTTCAGCCGGTTTAAACGTGATTGTGCTTTCCAACCCGGTATGCAATCCCACACCGGTACACGAGCACGGTTGGCTGATTGTGCGTTGATTTCTATTCATAAGTTGTACTCAAGAGAATAATTTGTGTTCTAATTTTTCCAAGCGTTTTTCCAAACGGACCACCTGACTGAAAACAGCATCACGGCGGTTTTGTTCGCGAATTTCCCGGGCGGGCATTCCGGCGTAAATCTTGCCCCCGGGGAGGGATTTGGTAACCCCTGTTTTGGCCGCGAAAACAGCCCGATCCCCTATTTTCAGATGGGGCGCCACACCCGCCTGGCCGGCAAAAATACAATAATCCCCGATCTCCGTACTGCCGGCAATCGCCACTTCCGCGGTTAATAAACAACCGCGGCCAATCTTTACATTGTGGGCAATGTGCACCAAATTGTCAAATTTGGTTCCATCGCCAATCACCGTATTGCCGATCGTACCCCTGTCAATCGCGCAATTCGCTCCGATCTCAACATCGTCACCGATTATGACCGAACCGTTTTGTGGAATCTTATAGTGGGTATCCCCCTCCGTCACAAAGCCGAAGCCATCGCTTCCGACGACGGTGCCACTATGGATAACAGCCCGATCACCAATGAAACAATGGTGGTAAATTACGACATGGGAATGGATTAATGCGTCCTCTCCGATCTCCGACTGTTGCCCCAGGATTACGTGGGAACCCAAAACCGTATTCTTCCCGACGCGCGCGCCGGACTCCACCACGGAATAGGCGCCGATTGACACCCCGGAATCGATGGTGGCCGTCTCATCAACAACCGCCGTGGGATGAATTCCTTCGGGAGTGCGCAGCGGAGACTGGAACCGGGCCAATATTTTCGTCATTGCCAGTTGCGGGTTTTTCACGACAATTCCGGCCCTGGATCCCAACAGGTCACCGTCGGCCACCAGGATGGCGGCGGCCTTGGTGCCGGCAAGATATTTTTTATATTTGGGATTGCTTAAAAACGTCAGCGTCCCGGGTTTACCATGTTGAATTTCCGAGACGCCCGCAATCTTCAATTCAGGATTGCCGATAACTATTCCCCCGACGAGGGATGCTAATTCCTGCAGTGTATACAAAGAAACTTTTTTTTATTTGCTTTTATTATTGTCGGCGGCGCTGGCGGCTTTTCTTAATTCATACAGAACATCGTCGGTCAAGTCATAGGTCGGTTTGCCATAGAGGAGAGAAACCGATCCGTCAAAAATAAAATCGTAACCCTTTGAAATGGCGACCTTATCGACGGCCTGTTTTACCTTGGATAAAAGATCGTATTCCATTTGGGCCTGGCGTTTATAGAGCTCGCCTTCGGGACCTACTTTCTCGGTCTGATAATTCTGAATCGCGATTTCCTTTTCGGTAATTTCCTGCTCTTTTTCCCGGCGCCATTCAGGCGAACTCATGAGCCGTTGTGTTTCGTATGCCTGCTTTAAGCTATCCAATACGCGGAGTTTTTCCTGGTATTCGTACTGGACTTTCCTGAATTCCAACTGTAATTGTGTTTCGGCCTCTTTGAATTCTTCATATTCCTGTCTTACCCTTTCAGATGAAATGTAACCGATTTTTACCTGGCCAAAGGTTAACATTGGAAATAACATGATCCCGGTTAACAGGGTGAAAATGACATTTTTCCGTGTCACGAGTACCTCCTTATTGTCAATTTAAAATGGTTGTCCAAATGTGATGGTATAGGTCCAGCCTTCCGGTTTTCCGTCACCGGTGATATCATCAAAACCATAACCTATATCAAAACCCAACATTCCGATCATGGGCATGAAGAAACGAATTCCGACACCCGCCGCACGCTTCAGGTTAAGCGGTCCGGAACGCGGCAGGTAAAACGGTTCAAACATATTCAGACCGTTCCAGACATTGCCCATTTCGGCGAATGCCAAACCATACACAACCGGATTTTCGGAAAAGGGGAATCGAAATTCAGTGGTGAATTTGACCATGGTGTTCCCACCCAGCGGACCACCGCGGGATGTGAGCGGACCAATGGCGTTATCCGGGTAACCACGAAGCATATTCCCATACGGAATTCCGTTCCCACCCATAACAAAACGTTCATCAAAAGGAATGATAGACCGCTCGCCTTTTTCCGACGGCAAGGGCTGTATTGTTCCGACTTTAATAGAACTCATCAAAACAAATTTCCAGAATGTAGGGGTATACCATTCCAAATTCAATACGTGTTTATAAAAGTCTTCATTTCCTCCCAGGGATCCACCGGATATGGTGGCTTCCCAAACCATGCGGGACCCACGGGTAGTAAACTCGGGACGATTGCGACTGTCACGGGTTATAACTTGCGTCAGGCTGATTCCCGAGGAATGGGTGCGCGTGGAGTCGCTCCGGTCGGTATACCCGATAAATTTCATAATATCGTCCTTTGATCCCTCATAATCTTTCCTTGTCACACGAAAGACCCAATTTCCCCGGAAAAAATCGTCCGGCCACCGGAAACGACGCCCCCAACTGGCCGATCCTCCCCGAATGGTAAAATCGATCGGATAATAATAATTTGTAGACGCACCCCGGAACGTGTAAAACAAAGAAGCCCCGACCAAATTGGGCGTGTCATAAATCATCGGGTCGGTAAAGCTCAGGCTGAAAGACCGGTATTTGGAGGGTTGGGTGCGCGTGTAAAAAGAATAATTTGTCCCGACATTAAAACTCAGGAGGAATTTCTGGCCCAACCCCCTGAAGTTGTTAAACTCCAGACCGCCTCCCCCGGTCATTCCGTATTCACCCGTGAAACCGATGTTGGCGCTGGCCCGATCGGACGATTTCTCCTCCACGGTAATGTCCAGGTCCACCTGATCCTCATCGACCGGCACCACATCCGGGTTCACGTTGGAAAAATAATTCAAGATCCACACTTCCCGTTGACTGCGGATAAGCTTTTCCCGGTTGAAGACATCGCCCGGGAAAATTTTCAATTCGCGGCGGATTACATTTTCACGTGTTTTTGTGTTCCCGCTGATATAAATATTCCGTACATAGACTTTGTGATTTTCGGTAATAACAAAATGTACATCCAGCGAATCCTCCCCTACGGGCGTTATCTGGGGATCAATCTGGCTGTAAATATATCCCCGGTCCATATATAATCCCTGTACCTGGTCATACACGGCCCGATTAAAATCCTCCTCGCTATAGTAATCCCCGGTGGATATATCCAGGCGCCTTTCCAGTTCTTCATCCGTGAAAAGTGTATTCCCCTCCCAACTGAAATTCCGGAATTTGTAGCGCGGGCCTTCCGTTACGGTAATATAGATGTTCATCTTTCGTTTGTCTTTGCTGTAACCCACCGAATCGGAAAGAACGGCAAAATCACGGTACCCGTTGTTGCGATAAAATTCCTTCAGTTTCGTCAAGTCCTCTTCAAACTTGTCTTCTTCAAAATGGGACCGCCAGAAAAAGTACCAACGTTCCTGTTTTGTATCTTTTAATACCCGCCGCAAGCGCCAGTCCGAATACGCCTTATTCCCCTTGAACACGATCTTATTAATTTTAACCTTCTTGTTTTCTTTGATGTGAAAAACAATATCTTTGGTGTTCGCCCGCACTTTTTCAGACGTTATGTCTTTCACTTTTGTGTCTACCAATTCGGCGGTGATTTCCGCCAACAGGTAGCCCTCCTCTTCATACAGGTTCTTTAGCTTATTGATCGATTCGGTGACCAGGTTTGGTTTAATTCTTTGTCCCGACTTCAGCTCTAATTTTTCCTCTAATTTGCTGTCTTTCAGTTTTTTATTTCCCTTGAACCGCAGCTTGCCAAGGATGGGCGTTTCCTCCACGACAATGGTCACGTAAACCCCTTCCGGCGTTTCCTTGTCAAGACGGATCTGGATGTTTCCGAACAAGCCCAACTGCCACAGTCGCTTTACACTCCGGGAAAAATCGCCGGGCTTTATTGTTTCCCCGATCTTCAATCCGGCCGTGTACCGTATCATGTTCGCGGTTGTCAGGGTGTTCCCCTCCACTTCCACTCCTAACAATTTTACATCGGGAGTTGTTTGGGAATAAAGGAGACTCCCGCTCAGGATGAACAAAATAAACCAGGATTTAATAGAATTCACCGTTTTTTCTGAAGTTGTTCACTAACTTTCCCAAACCGTCGTTCCCGGGTCTGGTAGTCGGAAATCGCTTCCAATAATTCCTTTTCGCGGAAATCCGGCCAAAAGGTGGAGGTGACATAAATTTCAGTGTAGGCAATTTGCCACAATAAAAAATTGCTGACGCGATACTCTCCGCCGGTGCGAATCAACAGATCCGGATCCGGCATGGAAGCGGTAAACAAGTGGGCGGCGATTGTCGCCTCCGTAATTTCATCCGGGGTCAGTTCACCGGACTGGATCAATTTCGTTATCTTTTGCACCGCCCGGAGAATTTCCTGTCGACTCCCGTAACTCAGCGCAAGGTTTAAATTTAAACCGGTATTATTCTTCGTCAGTTCAATCCCCTCTTCAATGCCTTTGCGGGCATCGGCCGGTAAATCCCCGATGTTGCCGATGGTGGTAAGGCGAACGTTATTTTTATTCAAGTCTCTCACTTCACTGCGGATTGTTCTGAGCAAAAGCCGCATCAGCGCGGAGACTTCGACCCTTGGTCGCGCCCAATTTTCAGTCGAAAACGTATACAAGGTTAAGTGATTAATCCCGATTTCTCCGCATACGCGGGTGATTTCACGTACTGAATTAATTCCCTCCCGGTGGCCGGCTACCCGGCTGAGAGACCTTTGTTTTGCCCATCTTCCGTTTCCATCCATAATAATCGCAATGTGGGCAGGCAGGTCTCCCCGGGCTTCGACTGTTTTTTTTAGGTCTGATTCTGTCATCTTAAAAATCAATCCCCTGAAGAGAAAAGCGCGCGCGAAATTACCTTGTTAGGGGGCGGTAGTCAATAAATACTCTCGTCGTCAACACGACTCCGCGCCCGAGGTATACGTCCCATTATTTCTTCGGTTCCTCAACTTTAATCGCACCGTTTTCAACGATCCCGACCCGGTTTTCGCCGGCCCTCGGAAATTTGTCCGGGCTAAAATGCCATTCCGTACTGAAACAATAAAAATTTCACCAGCCACTCTCCGCACCACATCCCGATTGCGGACGTTCGTAAAAGATTTAATTTCCCCGAAGAAAGCGCATGGTGAATTTGGGCCCGGAAAAGTCCGTAACCCACCAGGGGTAGAACGATACCCAGTTCCGTCGCCGCGATGAACAAATCGCGATCATTCGCGAAAATGAACTCGTACAACAAAGTATCTCCAACATAAGGATCCTCAACCATTCCCAGGAACATCACCATCACCGTGCGAACCAACCGGAAAGCCAGCAGGAACAGCAATATCATGAGGGGGCGTTCCATGAACCGGATTTGTTCGGCACGTTTACCCGCCGCCAAGGGCTTCACAACCAACAAAAATATACTTCCCGACAAAAGGCAGGAGCTAACCACTCCCATCGTTACCGCCGGCCAAAGGGGTATGGTCTGTACCAGATGGTAATAAATACGGTAAAGAACGATGATTCCAAAAGCGGTGGGGACCAATATCAGGTAGGGGTTAACGGCTTCCGAGTTCCAGTAGTAGGCCGTAATCGATAAAACGACAACCAACCATACCACGGCGGCAATTTGAAGTTGGAAATTGACCGCATTCAACCACAGTCCCAAAACCCCCAGCCCGCCGCTTATCGTAAGGACTCTCAAATTATTGCGCACCAGCCTCACCCCACCATTCACCTGATGCGTCAACGACATGAAAAGCGGGTAAACAACGGCAATACCCATCGCGGTCAAAATAAATATGGGGCCGGTATAGAAATCCATATCGATAGACGCCCGGGAATTACCCTTTTGCTTCCACGACCATTATTCTAAAGGTTTTCCTCGATAGTGTTTACAATTCCCCGGTAAACGGCGCTGATGGAGGACTCGGGGTTTTTCAACACAATCGGCATGCCGGCATCCGTGGATTCCACGATTTCCTGCGAAATCGGGATTTCCCCCAATAACGGCACGCCTAACCGTTCGCTCTCGCGGGCGCCGCCGCCACGTTTAAACAATTCGAAATGAACAATGAACCTTCCCGTCTCATCCACGGGTACGGGATCGTTCTTTTCAAACCGTATGGAAAGGGGGTAGGGCAACCGGCCTTCCGGTGCAAGGATTTCTCCTTCGACCTGAAAACCGGACATATTTTCCACCACACCTAAAACCGGGGCATTCACTTTGCGAAACATATCGGCCCCTTTGCGCACATCCGCCAGGGCGATGTCCTGCGGTGTGGTCACAATTATCGCTCCGGAAATTTGAATTTTCTGTGTCAGCGTCAACTGGACATCGCCGGTGCCCGGGGGGAGATCCAGCACCAGGTAATCCAGGTCACCCCATTCGACATCGGCGAAAAACTGCTCCGTCATGCGCGCCACCATCGGGCCGCGCCAGATCACGGGCGTTTCGTTCCCGCTGATGAACCCGAAACTCATGACCTTCATCCCGTACCGCTCCAGGGGCAACAATTTCTTTTCGGCGGTTATTTTCGGTCGCTCATTAAGCCCTAATATAATCGGCAGCGACGGCCCGTAAATGTCCAGGTCCAGCAGGCCGGTCCGGTAATTTCTTTCTTTCAGAACGGCCGCGATATTTGCCGCGACCGTGGATTTCCCGACGCCGCCCTTGCCGCTGGCAATGGCGATTACATGTTTCACGTTGCCCTGGATCGCCGAAGTCGATTTTACATCCAACCGGGACGCCTGCGCCGTGGAAGTGTCCGGCAACAATTCCACCCGGATATGTTTAAATACACCGGCAGCTTCCAGGGTGGACTTCACATCGTTGACGATGGCTGTTTTTTTATCTTCCTGCGTAGTGGCTATTTTTAACCGGACCGTAACCGTGTTACCTTCGATAATGATGTCATCCACCATGCCGAAGGAAACAATATCCCGGCTGAAACCGGGATATGTCACCGATTTAAGTAATTCTAAGACTTCGGATTTGTTCATGATATCGGCGCTTATGAATCA
>JALUTR010000042.1 GCA_027021785.1 Fidelibacterota bacterium
CAGAAAATCAAAATCGCTGAACTTATTAATCCCCTTCATCATCGGAATCTTATCGACGAGGATGTTCTTGGAATCAATGGTATAAACCTTACGAATGTTGCTGACAATACCTTTAACCACGGCTTCGTTTCCCGGCCGGAACCCCAACAGGACATAATCTTTTCCGTACGTAAGATGAAATTCATCTTCCGCCACCTGCTTCAGGGCGTCGGAAGCCATGAATTGGCCATCGGGCCAAAGGCATGTAACATACACCTTCTGCCCGTTCCGGAATAAATGTCGCAGGATGGCAATCGCCATGGGGTGAATTTCCGGTTTCGTGCTTGGGCCGTATTCAAACGAAACCAACACCTTTGATCCCTCGGGTAACGCTTCGATTGCATCGTAAGCCGCCTGGGTTGAATCCGTCGGCCGGATCGGCAGCCCCAGGGGATAAAACAGCGGAATCAGTACGACGACGGCGATAAGCAGAAAAATCCATCGGCGATCGATATGACCTAATTTGATTACGATATTGCTGACTTTTCCCATCGTCTATTCTCCGATATAAGATTTTTCAATACCCAGGATGTACCGGATGGAGGTGGCAAATATCCCCAACCCGATCCCGATCATAATCGCCCGCGCGCCGGCGACATTCGGGTTGTAATAGATCCAATCCTGCAGGATCGGCAGGAAGAACATCGCCGGACGATCCACCGGCCAGCCCATAGCCCAACCGACAATGGTCACCAACAGCAACCCTCCCACGACAGTGATCATGGTAGCGGTTTTATTTTTCAGCCAGGTATTAACCCCGACTCCCAGGAAGAGAACGACAATATACAGCACAAACCAGCTCGAAATTTTGCTTCCGATCGGAACGCGACCGAGCATAATGATTATTCCGGAGACCAACAGCAGAGTGGCTTCAAAATTCCGGATTCGAAATGCCCTGTACGAAGCGGAAGCAACGAAAAAAGCCAACAAGGCAAACATGGTAGCCGATAAAGGGGTGAAAATGAATCGAAACATCCAATTAAACAGGGACCCGCGCATCATGATATGGGACCCCCACGATTCGGCTTCAGTAACCGCGACAGCTCCTTGTTTATTCAATTCCGTCGCGACTTTTTCCGCTCCCTGTTGGGTGAAGTACACCCGGCCCAGACGATACGGCGCATCATCGGTAATGAGCCCCAAAAGAACTTCCGCCGACGCCCGGTCCTGATGCAATTCTTCGGCCACCGTTTCGGCCACAGCGGTTGTATCCGTTCCCGGGGATTTAATATCAACGAAGTAGGCGCCACGCATGAGAAAACCGGCTGTGAAGGCGAAAACAAATCCCCCGATGGCAAAGATGCTGTATTGCCAACCCCGCTTTTTGCGGATGATCTTCTGAGCCTGCAATTTCAGCAAATTCAAAGCGCCGAGGAAAATAGCGAAACTGGCCAAGATATCGTACCACTGCGTGGCATCGTCGTTTACGAAACCTTGCATCCCCTCGTGATCGAAAAACCAACCAAAAAGGGTCAATACACCCACGAAACCCACAATCATAATTGGTATTTGTCGTTTCCAAAACATCTTGTTATCCCCTACTGAATGGTTAGCGCATCAATTATGTTAAAAGAAATCCAACCCAGATCGTAAAACAATCTTAACAGCACGGATAAGAGGGTCGTCGCTACGATAAGGACTTTCATCATGTCCATCCCTTTCACTCCGCCGATCAGTTCCGGTTTTTGTGAAAGATAGGCGCTGGCGGCAAAAAATTCCTCACCGATGAGGGTATAGTCGCAAGCGGTTACAAAAAACGGTATTTGAGCGGGGGAGGCGGTGCCGGCGATTTGAATGGCGCCGATCGAGTTCCCGGTCTCGGCCAGGATCAGGGATTCGGCATAGAACTTCCCCTGGTAAAAACAGGCGGCCGGTTTTTCACGGAGCATAATTCCGTTTACACCGGCGGCATAGGCAAACTGGTCATCCGTTAAATAATGAACAATGTCTTCATGAAACATATCCGGCCGTCCTTCCAGGTAGTAGGATTCCCGGACCGCTTCCCGACCGGCTTTCATCACAATGGAGCGCGAAACAGGCACGTTTAACGATGTTTCATAACGGGCGGTCATACGGGCTACGTACCCCAGCATAATCACGCCGGCGACCGTTTCCACCTGATCCATATCCATAATGCCGGGGATATAAAGCACCGGTTTCCCCATTTCGGTCGATCGTCCCACAGCCTCTTCAACCGCTTTTAATCCCGGAATCGTCCGTAAAAATATTTCCTCACCCCGTTTTGCCTTTTCGATGTAATAAATGATGGTCCCGGCCGCGATCAAAATAGCAAAAAACATCACTTTCCGTTCCATGATGAAATAGGGGTGCCCAAAAAGCCAATAAAGAAAAATAAATAGTACCACGCCACCGCTGATTAACCAGAATTTGTTACTATTCACGGGTTACCTCTTTTATTTGGTTTTTTGAATTGTTTTTCCTTTTCCAGACGTTCGATTTCGGAAATCAGAAACTCCACGTTTTTGGGTTCTTCCAATAATTCCGTTGCCCGGTAATACCGATCGGCACGTAAAAAAGCGCTCACAAGCGGTCCGATAAAAACAAGAAAATGGCTCCCCAACAGCGACATCGGTTTGACCATTTCCAGGAAAAATACCGCCGGTGTTACAAATCCCATATCCACAATCCGTTTTGCAACCCTTGTGATTGCGGCCCGCTCTTCAACCGAAAGCGGTTTCATCTCCGTGTCAAACGAGAAACTTTTCAAATTCATCAATTATTAAAAATTCAACCGGATTGTATCCCGGGAGGATTGTAAAAGGAAATTACAACTTTTTGCCATTAAAAAATGTTTTAATCGGTTTCAACCAGTTCCAGGTTGGCCCTGGGAATAATGAAACGTTCGCCCTTGATTTCCACTTCGGCCACCCGGACTTTCGTTTCCGATTCCATTTGTTGCAACTCGCTGGGCAAACCGGTCACGGTACCGATTTGTCCGAAATAAGGAGCGCGTATTACCCGAACAAGGCCTCCTTCGGTAATCCCGGTTGAGGTACCGATGTCCTTGTGTTCCCCGGTCATTTCATCCGGACTTAGGGGGATAACGATTTCGGGCCGAATAACACCGGCGCGTATTTGTGTGGCGCCGTTTATCGATACATTATGGTTGTCAAACTCCTTAAGCAAATCGAACGTGCGATGACTCATTTTGATTTTACCGAACCCTTCGGTCACCACCAGCGAAGTGACCAGATCTTCCGATCCGGTGATCGCCACACCCAGCGTATACCCCAAAATGGATTCCAGGTCATGGTAATTAAACCCACCCACGACTACGCCGGCCAACTGAAGATCCAGGGCCCTTTTGTAGGCTTCCAGACTGATATGCGATCCGCCGACAATGACTTTGCCGGACATGGAATCATCCAACATATCGGGTGTAATCTCTTCGCCCCGGTCGGATACGATAACGCGTAATTCCCCGCGGCTTTCGCCACCGATTCCGAATATGCCCTGAATGAAGGCCGCGTCGGTTTCAATATAAACGCCTTCCTCGGGAATGGTCTCCTTTACCCGGCCACTGATATAGGCATCGATTTCAACGGGAATCGGCGTTTCACGTAGAATCACCTGCCCGGTCACATCCGAATACGATTCCACGGTGCCGTTAACCGGGGATGTTACCCGTGATTTAAAGAGTCCGAACAATCCCGGCGATTCCGCCAATAAATCGCCTTTTTTTATTTTCCCACCCGGTTTCACTTTCATAATCTGGTCAATATCCGCCGGATCAATGTTAAGGATATTGGCAACATTGACCATTTGCACATTGCCGGGCAATTCGGTTCGGGCGACAATATCATCCGGCTCCACCTGTTGATCTTCCCTGACAATCACTTCCCCCTTCAACGGCAATCGTCGTTCTTTCACTACTTTCGTTTCATGCAGGATCTTTAATCCGGGCGTATACGCGTGCGCCATCAATTTCCTCCTGTAAAATTGGCACTTAAATTTGGAACCCTAAGCTTGCGTGCCAAAACGCACTCCGGTGTGCAGGCACGCCTGCGTGCCAAAACGCACTTCGGTGTGCGGGCACGCCTACGTGCTAAAACGCACTTCGGCGTGCAGGCACAGGTATAGCCCCGCGGCACTAGCTGGAAATTCACTCCTGCGCCAAGGCATTCAACATCGCTAAAGCTAAGGCGGGTGTTGGCGGATAAAT
>JALUTR010000043.1 GCA_027021785.1 Fidelibacterota bacterium
ATCTGATTACCCCGGATTACGGAAGCTGGCTGTTTCTGGGGGAAGTTTTATTGGATCTCGAATTGGAGTACGACCGGCCCTTTAACCGGAACCTGTGCGGTTCATGCACCGCCTGTATCGATGCCTGTCCCACGCAAGCTATAACCGCGAATAAAATTGACGCCAATAAATGTATTTCCTATCTGACCATAGAGCATCGCGGAGCCTTACCGAAAGGGTACCTTGAAAAATTAAACGGCTGGATTTACGGTTGCGATATTTGCCAGGAGGTTTGCCCCTGGAACCGGAAATTCAGTCGGTTTTCGTCGGAACCGGCATTCCAACCGAAACCGGAAATACGGAATTGGTCCGAGGAGGAATGGCTGACTATGAGGGAATCGGATTTCCGCGAAATATTTAAAAATTCAGCCGTGAAACGAACAAAATACACGGGGTTAAAACGAAATATTGGGGCGGTAATCGATTCCATGTAAAGAACTGTTACCTATGTATTGATTACACATTATACAATAGCCCGGTTAATTCACCGCAAAGGCGCCCCAAGGCCTTCGGCGGGGCAGGAAAGAACGCAAAGGTTATTGAAAATAGAATGCTTATTTACGGGCAATGGGGAACGAGCGGTATAATCTCATACGTCATTCGGCGTCCCTGGTCGATTGACATTGCGCTCCTTTTTTCCGTGGGCGCGGTAGCTGATAAATAACTCGGGGCGGATTGACTCCGGTAAAATTCCCGACCTGATTACGCCCGGAAATTACACGGAATATTCACTGTTGCCTTGCGATTGAAATCAAAGCGGTATAGTTTCAAATCAGAATTTGATCCGTAAAATTACAGGAGGGAATAATGCCGAAAGTAGGTGTTGTGTTATCAGGTTGTGGTTTTTATGATGGGGCCGAGATTCAGGAATCGGTAATAACCATGTTGGCGTTGGATCGGGCCGGAGCGGAAATGATTCTGATGGCTCCGAATATAGACCAGTTGCACGTGGTGAATCATTTGACGGGTAAGGAAAGTGACGGAGAAACCCGCAATGTGCTGGTTGAGTCAGCCCGGATCGCACGGGGAAACATTCGCGATTTAGCGGAAGTCGACAGCGGAGAATTGGAGGCCTTGATTTTCCCCGGCGGATATGGTGTTGCCAAGAATCTTTGTGATTACGCGATGGTCGGTGCCAGGTGCGCGGTAAATCCCGATGTGAGCCGATTGGCCCTGGAAATGCATCGCGACGGTAAACCGATTGGGGTCATTTGCATTGCCCCGGCCATGCTGGCCGGCATTCTTGGTAAACAGGGGGAAAAGGTAGATCTGACAATCGGTTACGATGAGCAAACGGCTGAAGATATTAATGCCATGGGCGCCCATCATGTCAACTGTCCCGTTCGGGAAATGGTTGTGGACAGGGAAAAAAAGGTCGTTTCCACACCGGCCTACATGGAAGCCCGGCGAATCAGCGAAGCGGCGGAAGGGATTGAAAAATTGGTTGCCGAAGTGTTGGCCATGATAGATCGGTAACGGTTATTCATATATGGCGTATTATTCGGTTTAAGAAGATTGCTGATTATCGGGATCGTCTGATCGTTAACGGATTTCGGATTTCTGATCGAAAGCGCTTTGCCAGGCCCCCCATTCACAATAGTCATGGCAAGATTAATCCCGTACCTCCACGTCAACCGCGCCCAGTCCCACATTTAGATCAAACTTAAGGTTCGGACGACCTGTCTTCCATTCGGGACTTATCCATTCATCCTGTTCTTCCTCGCGGAGGCCTTTTATGTTCACGGAAGAAAGAAACGTGTCGTCCACGTAGATTCGAATATTGGCGTCGCCGGGCAGGATCAGATCCAGGGAACCCAATCCCACGTTTATCTCACCATCCATATCGGCGATGTCCTTACCCCGCAGGTCAATGATTGCCGATCCCAACCCCACTTCCAGTTTCAGTTTCCGGGCCCGGAGGTTCCCCAACCCGGTGGCGTTTAAATCGCCTAAACCGCTTTTCAGCCTGAGACGATCGAAGCGGCCCCGGTTCCGTTGATTTACCACGATATCCACGTCACTTAAGCCACAGTCGATATCCAGACTCGTCAGCTTGATTTTTGTCAGATCCAAAAAAGCGGACCCCATTCCGAAATCAAGGTTTAAAGCAGTAGGAGTTCCCGTGGGCAGCCTGAATTCCATGTCGTTTTCGTATTTTTTAATTTTCCGATTGATTTTGAAATCGTCGATTGAAAAATGGAAGTTGTTTTTGTCCTCAAGGCCTGTGGACTCAATTTTGATTTCGAGTAGCGCCGTGTTTCCGAAGGAATCAAAACTGACGTAGGGAGTCAATTTTGAGCGGTTATATTCGATTTTTCCGTCGATGTCATACGTTTTTTTGTTGGCCAGTATTTTAAGACTGCCGATACCATAGGTGACCGACACTTCCAGGTCCCGGTAATCTTTTGTGGAAAAATGGTAGTTTTCACGAATGACCGTATCCTTCTCCTGATTCTGGCCGAATATAAGCGAAAGGTATAAACATGATATGAGTAACATGGGTTTGCCGATTTTTCGCATAGGGTCCTCAGAAGTTGAGATTTAACCGAACGGTTGTTTCCAGGTAATCGCGGTCGTCCAGCGGTTGGGCGAAATTTACACCCCATTCCAGTCCGTCACGATTGGCCTGGGCGATTCCGATTCCGACGGAAGAAATAACATCCTCCTGCCGGTGCCATAAGTCACTAAATGAGAATTCATCCTTCATCCATGCCTGCCCTCCGTCGGCAAAAACCTTTAAAAGCATGCCCTCCTCTAAAAATTCAGGGGTGAATATTAATTCAACATTTCCCTGGGCGAATTGATCACCAACCTGGTATTTGTAGGGAAAGGCGCTGACCGAGCCCAGCCCCCCGACGCTGAAATACCGGTGAGGTTCCAGGGTCCGGGCGGAAGTCCCCGCCAGAAGCCGTGTACGCAGGACAATTCCTTCGGAAAACTCCCAATTTACAATAGCCATTCCAAGTACGCGATTGGAAATGGTGAAAGGATTGAGCTTTGCCAGTTCGGACAGATTGCCGGCGTCATGATACCCGATGTAATGAATGAATAGCGCTGTGCCGTTATGCAACGGGTTGTAACGACGGGTACGAAAAGCAAGTGTGGATTCCAGATAATTTACCTGTTGCGGTATCATGGGGAGATTCGGCCGCAGGGAACGGCGCCTTTCGAAAATGCTCCACATATCGGTAACGGGAATCGAATCTTCTTTGGCGGTGGCTAACTTGACATTTATCTTGATTAGTGAAAGATCGAAACCAACTCCCAATTCGTATCCCCGTTCGTCCCAGCGATCATAGAAATCCTGTCGTCCGAGGATAGCGGCGACCGAATTTTCTCCTTCAGGAAGGCGGTAATAGTCAAATGTGCGCGATTCCCGGAAGGCGCTGCCATAGATAATGAAATTACGGTTGAGGAAAAATGATTTTTCCAGGGTAATCCGCCCCGCCGGAGCTTTTTGACCGAAACGATAGCCCAAAGAAAAACTCAATCGGAAATCCGACAGGGATTCCCGGTCCCATTGAAAATTGAAAGGTGTAAATAACAATCCTTCGTTACGGTTATAAATGAATATATCTGTTTTCTGATGAATCCAACTGAAATTAGCCCGTTCACTCCTTGATTCCAGATCGAATTCGGATTTTCCTTTAATCTTGGGATTTTTATCGTATTCCCGGTAAACCAGGCCCTCTTTTAAATTGGTTTCAATCACTTTCCCGGTAATGATGGCCCCGGGTTCCCGGTAGATATTTCCCCCGATGGCAATGATCTCTCCCTCCACATTGGCGGTTTTACCGAGATGAACATCCCCGCCGATAACCGATATTTGACCTTTTACGGTACCGTAAACGGTCAGATCCCCACCAATGATTCGGATTCTGTCGTAGGATGTTTCATCGGCCCTAATGATATGATCTCCGAGAAATTTCAATTCGTTTACGGCAGATGGTTTTTCGGTTTTTGCGTCCGGGATCTCCGGTACGATGGGGAGAAATTCAGTGCCCGAATCCGGATATTCCGATTGATAAATTTCTTTCGTTGAATCGGTTTGTCGACCGGAATCAATTATTGTTTCAACACGCTCCACCCAACTTTCTTGTGTGATTTCGTCGGGTTCTTCCTGGGCCGTTAGATATAAAGGTAAGATTATTATGAGTGGAAATAGACCTTTTGACATGGATTTAATCCTTTTCAATAACGATTTGACCATTGTATGTACCAAGCCTGATTAAGTAATGGCCGGAGCCGATATTACCCATACCACGCACTTCGTTTTGTTTTCGGGTTATGGTCAGCGGGAATTCGGAATCAATTACTCCCAGTGAATACCCGCCCTTGACTACGACGTCGAAATTTCCCGGAAATTTTTCCGGCAAAGTCAGATAAATATTGCCATTGGAATTTTTTAAAGTAACGCTATGGTCGGGTAAGGAGGGATCAAACGATTTTTCAATTTCAATATCGCCGCCCGAAGTGCGCGCGTTTATTTTCCCGTACAGACCACCGCCGACGATTGATCCGCCGCTGGTGATTACGTCGGCCGCGCCGAAAATATTGCTTATGTCTATGTCACCCCCGGAAGTGGATGCTTTTACCGTACCGCGTGTGTCTTCAATATTCAGGTCGCCTCCGGAGGTTTGAACGTTCAATTCGGCCGTTATGTCTTCGGCGTCGATATCGCCGCCCGAAGTGCGGCCGGAGACCTGTTTCCCCTGAATTGAATACAATTTAATATCACCACCGCTGGTGCTTACCATCACGTCCCCGCTATTATAATTCACCTCGATATCCCCCCCCGAGGTGTGGGCGTTGATTTTTCCTTCGGTATTGGCGATGACAATATCACCTCCGGAAGTGGAAAGGAACAGATTCCCCTGTCCGTGGGAAAGATCAATATCGCCCCCGGAGGTTTTGGCCGTCAATTTTCCGATAATGTTGCCTAAGTCCAGATCGCCGCCGCTGGTCTTGACTTCAATTTGTCCGGTTATATTCCGCAACTCTATGTCGCCGCCACTGGTGTATGCCAGGACACTGATATTGGCAGGGGTAGTGATAACATAGGAAAAATCAATCCGCGAAGGCCAGTGCCCCGCACCGATCACTTCCACGACGTTGCCGTCGGCTTTTTGCATAACGGTGGCCCGGTATTCTTCAAACTGATTTACGGCTTGCATTTTGGTGGCGGCCCGGATACGAACTTTCTCTTCGATATGAACCGTCATTCCCGGGATTCCCTTAATGGATATGTCGCCCTTAATTTTGTGGATCTTGAAACTGGGAATGGTTGCCACGTCCACGTCAAAATCGTAAGTCGTGGTTCCCACGTAGCGCATCGTACCGTCCAGGTCAAAGGATTCGAATATTTTCTGCCCCATGACCGGTTGCATGCTCAGGATTAGTAATAGTAACCACATCATTGTTTGACCTCAATATTTTCCGCCGGGATTTTGTCTTTCAGGTTTGCCAGTATCTCAGTGGCCTGGTCACGGATATAATCATTCTCATCCATAAGGCTTACAATTTGCAGGGTGGGGATAACCTTTGTCGTCGGTTGTTTGGCAAGGATGGCTAAGGCTCCCATGCGTACCGCTTCGTTGTTGTCTTCCAATAAGACTTTCTGGCATGCCTCCAAAAGGAGATTGTCGGGTTCATATTGTTCCAGGAGTTTTACCGCCCGGAGACGCACCCCCGGATTCGGATCGGATAACAGGGATGATGTAAGGACCATTTTCGCTTCGTCGATTGGCTTGACATTCTCCAGCAGTTTTACGGCTTTTAAACGGTTCCCGGGATTGCGATCGTAAAGCAATAAATAAAAAAGAAGTTGCCGTATGGTTTCATCCTGGAATCCACCGGAAACATTGACCGATTGATTTGTTTCCAGAGCGAAGTTCACTGCCGGATGACCGTTCCCGGTTACGTTAATCTCCGCGTTCGACAAGGCGCCGGAGGAAATCAACTTGCGAATGTCTATCGATGGCGTTGTGCGAAGACTGTCGGGTGAGGACGGTTCGGGGGGTGACAGGAATTTCCCCGCAAAAAAAGCGATTACAACATAAGTAACAACCGCCCAGACCGGTTGACGACTTTGGAACAAGGTCTTTTTAACCGCTGCCAATGATGAGAAAATATTTTCCAGGGAAATTTTCCGTTTCCTTGCCCGTTCAAATTGCTCAATCCTTCCCCGAAGCAGATTGCGCTGCCCGGCCAGGTATTCTTCCGTCGGTTCCACCGTCGTGAACAGGCGCGCGGCCTCCAAAGCGCCTTTTAACTCCTGAACATATTCGTTAAGGGAAGCGTTCGCGTTCAATTGGGCTTCAAATTCGGCTTGCTCTTCAGCGGATAAAGCTTTCAGAACATATAATGAAGCCTGTTTTTTTAACTGCCTGGGTATTTTATCTGGCATATTGGTACTCCTTTAATGACATCCGGAGTTTTTCCATGGCACGGAATAAATATTTTTTTACAGTCCCTTCGGATATGTTTAGAATGCTGGCAATGTCTTTGATCTTCAGACTTTGCAAATGTTTCAGAATAAAGACCGTTCGTTGTTGCTGGGGTAAAATTTCCATTGATTTTCTGACGGCGATTATTATTTCTCTCCGTTCGTCATCAGTGGTTTCTGCGGAAATAATCCAATCCATGGGGTCTCGCTTTTCAGTTGGTTCCGGCTCGCGGATTGGTAACCGGGATAATTTGCGTTTCAAATTAAAAGCCGTATTAACCGTGATCCGGTAAAGCCAGGTATAGAATTCGCTTCGAAATTGAAACTGGTGTAATTTTTTATACGCTTTCATGAATACTTCCTGATATAAATCCTCCGCGTCCTGTTCGTTTTTAGTTAGTTGGTAAGCCAAAGTCATGATACGGTGATCGTGCATGGCGACGAGCTTGTGAAACGCGTCCGTATCACCACCCTGTGCTTGAAGAATTAGTTGTCTGATTTCTGTGTTCACGTTGACCGATCGTCACGGATGAATAGACACAAATGGGAATAAATGGTTGTCATGGCCGATTAATCCGGGTTTTCACCGTTTGGTGAATCACCAATGGTTATGACCTGAACAGTGATATTGTCATACCCTCCGTTTTGGAGCGCCATGTCGATCAGAATTGGTACGGCTTCCGATGGTGGATTGTCAAGCACGACAGGAGTAAATTGTTCTTCGGGTACCAATCCCCAGAAACCGTCGGAACACAAAAGAAATTTATCTTCGGGAGACAGTTTCAGGGGGCGCTCCGGGTAATCGCAATCAATGACAAAATCGCCCCCGATGGCTTTTGTTAATATATTTTTTTGGGGATGGGTTTCGGCCTCTTTGGGAGTGATGAGCCCCATGTCAACCAGTTGTTGCGCCCGGGAATGATCGTGGGTCAGTTGACGGCCTTTCCCCCGGTGGAAAAAATAAATACGGCTGTCGCCGATATGGGCGTAAAACGCCTGTTCGGACCTGATTGTTAATACAACGCAGGTGGTTCCCAGCATGGCGTTGTGAAAAGCGGAGATTTTTCTTTGGTAAATGATACGGTTGGCCGTATCTAAGGTCGACGATAAAAAAGTTTGCAGTGAATGCGGCTCCTGTTGCGCGAACCGTGATTTCAGTAGGTCGATAACGGTCTGGCTGGCGAACTGTCCCCCCTCGCGATGCCCGAATCCGTCCGCGACGGCAAACAGATATCCCCAGGGCCTTTGAACCTCAACATAGCGATCCTGGTTAATTTCCCGGTATCGACCGATATCAGATCGACTGCAGTAAGCAACCTTCACGGTTAAAGTTAAATAATATCCGTTATTATAATACGGACGAAATCGTAAAAAGTAAAATTGTAGCCCATTTAATGATCGCAACCACCCTCATGTGACTTATGAAAAACAATAATGTCCCGGCTTTCTCCGGTGGTAGAGAACCGGTCCACCTGCTGGCGGATTACCTGATTGTCGGGGTTAAATACAACAGGCCGTTTATCGGGTAAAATAAAAAACCCCCTCCGAAAAGGGGGTTTTGTGCATTCTTTGATATTTGTTTACAAACCGGTCCCGGCCACGGTCTTTTTTACTTTTTCCAGGGTATTGTTCAATTCGGCTTGTTCCTCTTCCGTTAACGTGAATTCCAATATTCTTTCGACCCCGCCGCTGCCGATGACCGAAGGGACGCCGATGAAATAACCGTCCACCCCGAATTCGCCTTCGCAGTACGATGCGCAGGGAATCACGCGTTTTTTATCGCGCAGATAACTTTCCGCCATTTCGATTGCCGATTGGGCCGGAGCGTAGTACGCGGAACCATTTCCGAAAAGTTTGACGATTTCACCGCCGGCAAAGCGAACCCGGTCAACAATGGCATTCAGTCTCTCTTCGGGAATTAATTCACTGACCGGTATTCCGCCGACCGAAGCCAGGCGGGTAAGGGGAACCATCGAGTCGCCGTGACCGCCCAGAACCATGCAGGTCACATCCTGAACGGAAAATCCCGTTTCCATCGCGATAAAGGTCCGGAAGCGGGCGCTGTCAAGAGCGCCGGCCATGCCGACTACCTGGTTTTTCGGGAACCCGGAGATTTTGTAGAAAGCATATACCATCGCATCGAGCGGATTGGAAATGACAATAACAAATGCTTCCGGCGCGTGCGTTTTGACATTGTTGGCCACGTCCCTGATGATCTTCAGGTTTATCTCCAGTAAATCCTCACGATCCATTCCCGGTTTTCTGGGCACACCGGCGGTAATGATTACCACATCGGCGCCGGAAATGACCGCCGGATCGGAGGATCCTTCTATGTTTACGTCATAACCGTCATGGGGACGTAATTGCATTAGGTCCAGAGCTTTCCCCTTGATCATGCCCTCGGCCTTGGGGATATCGAAAATAAC
Organism: Fidelibacterota bacterium; assembly: GCA_027021785.1. GTDB lineage: Bacteria > Fidelibacterota > Marinisomatia > Marinisomatales > JAADGP01 > JAADGP01. The sequence continues at coordinate 8,911 of JALUTR010000043.1, forward strand.
AACGTCGCCTAATTCTTTTTGCGCTGCGATTAATGCCAGGTTGCCCCCGATTTGGCCTCCCCCAATGAGAGCAATTTTCTTTCTGGACATGATAAATCCTCCTTTTCTTGTTTTGTTAGGAAATTGAAACGTTAAAAATTAAGAAATCGTGATGAGGATAAATATAAAAACCCCACGTAAAAGTGGGGTAAACAGGGAAAAGTCTAAATGGGTCTGAAGGCTATGAAATAACGTTTACAATTTTCCGTTTTCGGCCCTGGCGGCTGAACTTGACCACGCCCGAGGCGGTGGCAAAAAGCGTATCGTCACCTCCGCGCTTAACATTCTTTCCGGGATGGAATTTTGTGCCCCGTTGCTTGACAATAATACCGCCGGCAAGTATGGCTTGCCCGTCAGAAATTTTAATCCCCAGCCGTTTGGAATGAGAATCACGGCCGTTCCGGGAACTGCCCTGTCCTTTTTTATGTGCCATTATTTATCCCCTTTATTTACTTCCGCCGCTTCCTTTGTGCTTTTCGCGGGGGATTTTTTCCTGGGAGCTGCAATTTCGATACTGTTTATTTCAAGCAGGGTATATCCTTGACGATGACCGTTTTTCCGTTGATACCCCTTGCGTCTCTTTTTCTTGTAAATCAGGATTTTCCTGTCCCTGCCGTGTTCCAGAATCCGGGCCGATACGGAGGCGTTTTTTACCGTCGGTTTGCCGATCTTGACGGCCTTGCCGTCATCGGTAAAAAGAATTTGGTCGAACAGGATATCTTCTCCGACCTCGGCTTGTAAAGTGGCCACCCGGAGCTTATCCCCTTTAGAAACTTTGTATTGTTTTCCCGCTATATTGACGATTGCGTACATTCTTTTCTCCAAAAAAAGCCGGTGAATTTACGAGCTAACTTGTTCCCTATCAAGGTCAAGATCATTTGTAATATCCACTCCGTCTTTTGCCGTTACAAAGCGGAATTCGTCACGTGGGACTTCCTGATCGGCTTCTATCTTAATATGAACGAAATTTTGCCACATTAATCCACGCAGAACCCGCTTTTTCTGCGCCTTCAGATATTCGGCGTTTTCGGGATGGAGCAACAGCTTCAACCGAAGGCCGCGATGCTTTGCTTTATAGCGCCGGAGCCAATGGTCCACCCGGGTTATTAACGTGTCCTTGGAAATAATTTGTCCCGAGCCGTGACATGTGGGGCAGGTTTCAGTCATAGAATCCAGTAAGCTTAAGCGGATTCTCTGACGGGTCATTTCCAGTAACCCGAAGTCGGAAATTGGTGAGACCGCCACTTTCGCGCGATCCTTTTTCAGTTCCTTGCGCAACTCGTAATACACTTTGCGTTTGTTGTCTTCTTCGCGCATATCGATAAAATCGATCACGATTAATCCCGATAAATCACGTAAGCGGAGTTGACGGGCGACTTCACGGGCAGCTTCGAGATTGATTTTCAGTGAATTTTCTTCGTGTAGTTTTTTCCCGATGAACCGGCCGCTGTTCACATCCACCACGACCATAGCTTCGGTTTTCTCGATAATCAGGTAGGCGCCGCTTTTCAGCCATACTTTCGGACGCATGAGTTTTTCGATTTCGGCCTCAATGCCCATGCTTTCGAAAAGCGGATGCTTAAGTTTGTACAGTTCCAGGCGGTTTGCCAGATTGGGGGAAACTTCTTCCAGGTAACTTTTCAATTTGCGGTAGGTCTTGCGGGAATCGATGATGATCTTGCCCACATCGGCGGTAAGCAAGTCCCTAATGACGCTGGAAGCGGTTTCCAGGTCTTCGTAAACCAGGGCGGGCGCATCAAGTCGGGCGGCTTTGCGTTCCAATTTTTGCCAATGGTTGCGGAGCATATCGTAATCTTTTTGTATCTGCTCCTCGCTTTTGCCTTCGGCGACGGTCCGGACAATCAGGCCCACACCTTTTTCTTTCAATCGGCTGGCAACCTTCTTTAAACGGCGGCGTTCGTATTTATCCCAGATCTTTTTGGATATGCCAATATAATCCGCGCCCGGGACCAGGACCAACAAACGCCCGGGAATGGCTATCTCGGTTGTTACGCGAGGGCCTTTGCCGGCGAAAGGTTCTTTGATGACCTGGACAAAAATTTCCTGACCGGTATGGAGATCGACAACGATGTTATCATCATTATTCCTGTTGTTTTTGCCATTATTGTCGAACCCGTTCGACGCTTCAAAATCTTCCAGTAAATACTCGGAGTTTTGGATTTCGGAAAACGGCAGGAAAGCATTGATATCGTATCCAATGTCGACAAAAGTCGCCTGCATACCCGGAAGAACGTTTTCCACCTTCCCTTTGTAAATATTTCCAACCATGCGGTGATGATCATGCTTTTCAATATATACTTCAACAAGGCGGTCGTCTTCGAGTATGGCGATACGAGTTTCTCCCATACTCTCATTAATGTAAATCTCTTTTTTCATAATAACACTCTACAGGCGATTTACTTTTGGTCAAACGAACAAAACGTTTGGCCGATTACAAAAACAGACCCCGCTATAAGGTCGAAATTCGACGAATAGCGATTGCTGGTATTATTATTCTGGTGAGGAAGGTATGAAGGAAGGGTAAAAAATTTTTATGCTTGCAAAAAAAGGTTCTCAAGTTTTTGAGTAAAAAAATTTTATTGCTTAATAGACCTTCAGTCCTTCATCGCCAAGGCTAAAACTAACTTTAATCCGGTTAGTCTTCAAGGAATTTGTTTCTTTGGTAGAATCATTGTTTTTATGCCTTTTTTATTCTTAAACTCACTGGTCGTGATTTGCACCATATTGCCGCGACAATAAAAAAGGTGCTAAAAAGGTTTCAGGCCGGCATGCACCGGCTTTTTTTGTTATGAAGACAATAACCGATATAATTGCTCAAAGGATAATGGTTCTCGATGGCGCCATGGGGACCATGTTGCAATCATATAATCTTGAAGAAACCGATTTTCGCGGGGATCAATTCCGCGACCACCCGGTCGATCTGAAAGGAAACAATGATTTGCTTTCCCTTACCCGTCCCGATGTGATTGCGGCCATTCACCGTGCCTATTTTGCGGCCGGGGCGGATATTGTGGAAACCAATACCTTTGGCGCGACGAGTATATCCCAGAGCGATTACCGGACGGAAAATTCCGTTTGGGAGATGAATGTGGCTGCCGCAAAGATCGCTCGTAAGGTAGCGGACGAATTTACTCGCAGGGAACCCGATAAACCCCGCTTTGTGTGTGGTATCCTGGGGCCCACCAACCGCACCGCTTCTTTATCGCCGGACGTGAATAATCCCAGTCTCCGGAATGTCACTTTTGATGATTTGAAAGCCACTTATTCTGAACAAGCCCGTGCCTTGTTAGCGGGTGGCGTCGATATGTTGATGGTCGAAACCGTTTTCGATACCTTGAATTGCAAAGCGGCTTTGTTTGCCATTCAAACGGTATTGCGGGAAGAAGCGGTTGAAATCCCTGTCCTCGTATCGGGGACCATTAGCGATGCCAGCGGTCGAACCCTGTCGGGGCAAACCGTGGAAGCCTTTTGGATATCCATCAGTCATGCCGATCTTTTCAGCGTGGGGTTGAACTGCGCCCTGGGGGCCGATGAATTACGACCGCACGTGGAAGAATTATCCCGGATTGCCAATACGTTTGTGAGTGTGCATCCCAATGCGGGGTTGCCAAACGCCTTCGGTGAATATGAAGACACACCGGAAAACATGGCCCGGATCATCGGCGAATTCGCGGAACGGGGCTATGTGAATATTGTCGGCGGTTGCTGCGGAACAACCCCGGCTCATATTACCGCCATTGCCGAAGCCGTTGAAAACCTGCCCCCCCGGAAAATACCGGATATCGAACCGGCGACCCGGCTCAGCGGACTTGAAGGGCTTACCATTCGTCCCGATTCCCTGTTCGTCAATATCGGTGAGCGCACCAATGTTGCCGGTTCCGCCAGGTTCCGGCGTCTCATTATCGAAGAAAAATACGAGGAAGCGCTTGGTGTCGCCCGTCAGCAAATCGAGGACGGGGCCCAGATTATCGACATAAACATGGATGAAGGATTGCTCGATTCGGAGCGGGCGATGGAACATTTTCTGCGACTGGTTGCCACGGAACCAAGTATCAGTCGGGTCCCCCTGATGATCGATTCATCGAACTGGTCGGTGATCGAAACCGGTTTGAAAAATATGCAGGGGAAAGGGATCGTCAATTCCATTAGTTTAAAAGAAGGGGTGGAGGAATTCGTCGCGCGTGCCCGCCTGGCCCGTCGCTATGGCGCGGCGGTCATCGTAATGGCTTTCGACGAACACGGGCAAGCCGATACCTACGAACGTAAAATCGAGGTTTGCCGTCGCGGTTACGCTATCCTGACCGAGCAGGTGGGCTTTCCGCCGGAAGACATCATATTCGACCCGAACATTTTCGCCGTGGCGACGGGAATGGAGGAACATGATAATTATGCCATCGCCTTTATCGAGGCCTGTAGAACCATAAAACGCCTGTTTCCCGGCTGCCTGGTCAGCGGTGGCGTGAGCAATCTCTCTTTCTCCTTCCGGGGGAACAATACCGTTCGTGAAGCAATGCATTCGGTATTCCTTTACCATGCGATTCAGGCCGGAATGGATATGGGAATCGTAAATGCCGGGCAACTGGTGGTTTATGATGACATACCGAACGTTTTACGCGAAGCGGTTGAGGACGTGTTATTTAACAGGAAACCCGACGCGACCGAACGGCTGGTGGAACTGGCGGAGCAGTACAAGGGAGCGAAAAAAAGAAGAAGAGTCGACCAGAATTGGCGAAAGTTGCCGGTTGAAAAACGATTGGTACATGCTCTTGTCGAAGGTATTACGGAATACATCGAGGACGATGTCGAGGAGGCCCGGAAGAAAGCCCGGAAATCAATCGATATTATCGAAGGGCCGCTGATGGAAGGGATGAATCGCGTCGGTGATCTATTCGGCGCCGGAAAAATGTTTTTGCCCCAGGTCGTTAAAAGCGCCCGGGTAATGAAAAAAGCCGTCTCCGTCCTGACCCCCTTCATCGAAGAGGAAAACCAGGGAAGGGACATCCACCGGACAAACGGGAAAATCCTGTTGGCGACAGTTAAGGGAGACGTACACGATATCGGGAAGAATATTGTAAGTGTCATATTGGGTTGCAACAATTATGAGGTGATTGACCTTGGTGTCATGGTCCCCGCGGCGAAAATTGTCGAAACAGCCCGCAAGGAAAATGTCGATCTGGTCGGACTCAGCGGATTGATTACCCCTTCTCTGGACGAAATGGTGCTTGTGGCGCAGGAAATGGAAAGGGACGCGCTTCGTGTCCCCTTGTTAATTGGCGGGGCCACGACTTCCAGAACGCACACCGCCGTGAAAATTGAACCCGTATATCACGGCCCTACGGTTCACGTTACCGATGCCTCACGATGTGTGGGGATCGTGGGCAATTTGCTTGACGATCGTTTAAAGGAACATTTTCTTGCCGACATTCAAACCGACTACGCGCGACTTCGCGATGCCCATCTGAACAGGGAAACGCATCGGAAAATCATACCACTCCGGGAAGCGCGGGAAAATGCTTATCGAATTGAATGGGCCGAGTATCAGCCCCCCGAACCGGCGTTGAAAGATTTAAGGATTTTCGAGGAATACCCGCTGGAGAAACTTATTCCCTATATCGATTGGTCACCTTTTTTCAACGCCTGGGACATGAAAGGCAAATTCCCCCGGATACTCGACGATAAAAAAATCGGACGGCAGGCCCGCCGGTTGTTTGAGGACGCCAAGAAATACCTACAAAAAATAGTGGATGAAAAATTACTTACCGCCAGGGCCGCCGTCGGCCTGTTCCCCGCTAATGCCATAGGAGATGATATTGAAATTTATACCGATCCGCAGCGAACCGGTATTCTGGCAGTGGTTCATAATTTGCGTCAGCAATTTAAAAAGCGACCGGGGAATGCCAATCTGTGTTTAACCGATTTTATTTCCCCGAAGAAAAGCAACCGCGAAGATTGGATTGGCGCGTTTGCCGTTACGACCGGAATCGGGTTGGATGAATTGATTCGGGACCGGGAGGCGAATCAGGATGATTACGGTGCGATTTTGTACCAGGCGCTGGCGGATCGACTGGCAGAGGCTTTTGCGGAACATCTGCACGAACGTGTTCGGAAGGAATTCTGGGGTTATGCGCCTGATGAGAACCTGGATCGGGAGGCGTTAATTGCCGAAAAATACCAGGGAATCCGACCGGCGGCAGGGTATCCCGCCTGCCCCGATCATACGGAAAAGGAAACCTTATTCGGTTTGCTGAAAGTAACCGAAACCATCGGTATCACGCTTACCGAGAACTACGCCATGCTGCCGGCGGCTTCGGTAAGCGGTTGGTATTTTTCCCATCCCGAAGCAAAATATTTCGGGGTCGGCAAAATCGGTAAGGATCAGGTCGTCGACTATGCTTCCAGGAAGGGAATGGATATCCGTGTCGTCGAACGTTGGTTGGCTTCAAATCTGAGTTATGACCCGAATCTGTAAAGTGGTGTCATTCCGTTCCGGGGAAATCCGGCATCGATCAGGATTAAATGTATATTGTATCTACGGGGTCTGTGGGGAATAAACAAATGATCTGTGAAAGAGATAATCCCCAGACCTGGGAAGAGAAATATCAAACCGGCCGGGCGTACTGGGATCTGGGCGGGCCTACTCCGGTATTCGAGCGCCTGGTGACTGATTTACGCAGCGGCCGGGTCTGTATTATCGGCAGCGGACGAGGGTATGACGCCGTCGTGTTTGCCAAAAGGGGTTTCGAGGTTACGGTGGTGGATTTCGCGCCGTCGGCGATAGAGGCCGCGCAGGAGGAAGCGCGAAAAGCCGGTGTGGCCATCGACGCGCGACAAATGGATCTGTTTGATTTGCCGGAGACGTGCTCAGGGGAATTTGATTACGTATTGGAACAGACCTGTTTTTGTGCTATTGATCCAAAGCGCAGGCGTGAATATGAGGAGGTGGTCTGGGAAATATTGAAGCCCGGGGGCAGATTAATCGGTTTGTGGTTCCCTCTCGATAGAATGTATTTATCGGAAGGCCCCCCTTGGAGTATGTCGGTTACGGAAATTAAATCCTTGTTTGATGAACGGTGGCAACTGGAACGTGAAGAATATCCCGAGCTGTCAATTAAACCCCGGAGGGGAAGAGAAAAATTGATGATTTTCCGGAAATTACCCTTGTCGGATCATTTTTGCGAATAGCCTTGACTGTTTTATTCACCGTAAAGGCGCAGAGATTATTGAAATAATACTTACTAAAATTTCTCTTATTTACCAAACTATTGTATTTTTTGTTTTTAGCCTGGATTATTCACCGCAGAGACGCCCCGATACAGTCGATCCTCCTTACGGCGCGGGTGTGGAAATTCGTGGCTGATGTTGAAAATCCCGGTCTTTCGGGGAATTAATGAGGTTAGATGCCCAATAAGGCTAAGACACAGGCTGAGGCAAAGGAAATTGAGCCCTGCTGTAACCTTGATACGTCAGGCACGCAGAAAGCCATTGGCTATGCCCGTACCGACACACCGAAGTGCGTTTCGGCACACAGGCATGCCTGCACAAAAGTGTGTTTCGGCACACAGGTGTGGGGCTCCATTTTGCGACTCTTATTCTGTTCGGGTCTTCTCCCTGCAAGTAATTTCTCCTCAGCCTTGGCCTAAACCTAAGCCTTTTTCAATTTTAATACGCCTATGAACTATTTTTACAAGAGTTATATTATTGATGGTCTTGTAAAAAGTAGTAAATACACCATAATTGTCATTCTGAATGAGGAACGAACGAAGTTTATAATCCCGATTGCGAAGCATATCGGGGAATCTTAAACGGCTGTAAATCCCGCAATATTTAAAAATACCAAAAAATACATTCGAGATACTTCGTTCGCTTCGTCCCGACCTTCGGTACAGGACTGTAAGCTCTCTCAGTATGACAGGTTCAATACTTTTTACGAGTTCATCATATTATTTAGAGGGGATTTTAGGTTTGGTAAGTAATCCCTCAGTCGGGCTTGTCCACTGGCAGACGAATTGATTTCCGTAAACGTTGGGAGCTCTTGTCCGCAAGGCGGATTGGCTCTTGGTTTTTGGCTCTTGTCTCTTGTCCATCGGCGGATTTCAAGTATCATTTTCCGTGTAGTTTTGATAAGTTCGGCACCATGAATTCGGAATTAAAACTGGCCGTACAGGCCGCCCGGGAAGCCGGAGACCTGATTCTCACGTATTACAAGGCCGACTATGAGATACGTGACAAGAGTTATCATAATCCGGTAACGACAGCCGACAATGCCGCCGACGCGCGCTTAAAAGAGATATTACGGGGCGCCTATCCGGACTACGGTTGGTTATCCGAAGAAACCGTAGATTCACGGGAACGATTGTCCCGGGAACGGGTGTGGGTTGTTGACCCGTTGGATGGAACCAAGGAATTTATCGAAGGGGTTCCCAATTTCGTTGTGAGTATCGCGTTGGTTGAAAACCGGGCGCCGGTGCTTGGCGTGTTGTTCAACCCGGTTACGAAGGAACTCTTTACGGCGGTGAGAAATGGCGGTGCCCGTCTTAATGGTAAGGTGATTCACTGTACCGATAAATCCGACCCGGCGGAAATGATTATATTGAACAGTCGCTCGGAAACCCGCCGGGGTTTATGGGATCCGTTCCGGGAACAATTCGCTTCCCTGGATGCGATAGGAAGCGTGGCCTACAAGCTGGGGTTGACTTCCGCCGGGAAAGCGGATATTTTTGCTTCCCTGCGTCCCAAAAATGAATGGGATATATGTGCCGGACACTGTTTAATTTCGGAAGCCGGCGGAAAGTTGGTGGATTTAAACGGGAAGGATGTCACGTATAATAACGAAGTGACGATTATAAAACCGGGGCTTGTGGCGGGAAACCCGGAAGCGGTGAGGAAAACGTTAACGATTTTAACGGAAAGACCTTTGGTTTCATGAGCGGAACTGAATATCCCGAAGGGGCGATCAAATGCCTGGATAAAGGATTCATCCGGTTGGTGGACAGCATGGGAGGAGACGATGCCATTGTGCAGGCGGCCCGCGTAAGTTACGGGAAAGGAACCAAAAAAGTGTCC
>JALUTR010000044.1 GCA_027021785.1 Fidelibacterota bacterium
AAGTCCCCAACCGGTAGTTAATGCCGGTAAAACGGAAAATCCATGTTCACAGAACTCGTCCGATTGTCGAATATTTTTTATATGCCGTCAAAATAATTCTTCAAACATTTATCTTGGACAGATGTGAAATATTATCATGAAGGTAAAAATCATTTTGACGATTTGTGTGATTAAAGGCAAGTTGATGTTTCTTCCAATATCGATCTATGAGTATTTTCGCCCAATTTATAATCAGGTATAAAGACGAATTAATCTTAATTGAAGGAGTCAAACCTTAATTGAAGGAGTCTAACATGGAAACCCCGATTAAAATCGGACTTATAGGCTTTGGTCGTATTGGTCGAAATATCTTTCGTCTCGGATACAGAAACCCGAATTACCGCTTTGTTGCGATCAGTGATCTGGGTAAACCGGAAGCGTTGCATTACCTGTTAATGCGTGATTCCGTACACGGCGCGATGAAAGACGAAGCTGTACTGGAAGGTAATTTTTTAAAGATTAACGGACAAAACGTAAGGTTGTTAAGTGGGGGAACCCCCGGTACAATCCCCTGGGATATCTTTGACGTGGATGTCGTCATTGATGCCACGGGACGGTTTCGTCGTCGTTTGGATTTGCAGAAACATTTGGAAGCGGGTGCGAAACGGGTGTTTGTTACCACCCCTCCCTATGATCCGATTGACCGCATCGTAATTCGCGGTGTGAATGAAGATGAAATCAATGTGGAAGACCAGTTGATTTCCACAACCTCGTCCACTACCCAGGTATTGGCATTGATGTTGAAAATCCTGGATACGCATTTCGGCGTGAAACGATCCATGATGACCACCGTACATGCCTATACTTCCGATCAGCCTCTGGCTGATGCGGTTCGTTCGGATCTGCGACGCAGTCGTTCGGCCGTGGAGAACATTATCCCCAATCAAACCGACGCGCCAATGCTGGTGGAACAATTGATCCCCAAATTCAAAGGAAAATTAGCCGGGATTGCGTTTAATGTACCGGTCCCCGACGGCTCATGTGTCGATTTGACTACGGAACTGGAAAACATGCCCACGGTGGAAGAAGCCAATCAAGTGGTGAAAGTCGCGGCCCGGGAAGAGTTGGCTGGAATCGTCGGCTATACCGAAGACCCGATTGTTTCCAGCGACATAATCGGAAGCAGTGAATCCATGGTGTACGATGCGAAAGCCACCATGATTACTGCCGGTAAGCTGTTGAAAACAATCTGTTGGTATGATAATGGTTGGGGATTCTCCAAACGAATCCTGGAAACGATTGATGCATATCACAAATTAGACGCAGAAGCGAACAAAGGACCGGCAAAAGGGTCTGGAAACGAGGTGCAGTCATGAAAATAGCAATTAACGGATTTGGCCGTATCGGACGATCGGTATTCCGGATTTTGAATGGCCGGAAGGATTTGCAGGTCGTGGCGATTAACGATATCACTTCCATCGAGGCCTTACAATATTTATTGAAATATGATACGGTCATGGGGCGCTTCCCCGATCGCGTGGAATTGAACGGCGATATTATGGTCACTTCAACGCAAAAGGTCAAAATGCTGGCTGAACGGGATCCTTCCCGGTTGCCCTGGGGTGAATTAGGCGTGGATGTGGTCATTGAGTCTACCGGCCGTTTTCGTACCGTGGAAACAATCAAACCGCATCTGGATGCCGGCGCCGGACGTGTAATTCTGACCGTCCCCGCCAAAGATGAGATTGACTATACCGTGGTGGTCGGCGTTAATGATGACGGTTTGAAACCCGAACATCGAATCATTTCGAATGCCAGTTGTACCACGAATTGCCTGGCCCCCATGGCAAAGGTACTTAACGACAATTTCGGGATTGAGTATGGTGTGATCAACACGATCCACGCTTACACAAATGACCAACGGTTGGCGGACGTTCCCCATTCGGATTGGCGCCGGAGTCGCGCCGCGGCCGAGAATGTCATTCCCACAACCACCGGTGCCGCGCGCGCTGTGGGAAAAGTCCTGCCGGAATTGAGTGGGAAACTGGACGGCATCGCCATGCGGGTTCCGGTACCCGACGGTTCGGTTGTGGACTTTGTTGTACAGTTAAATACCGATGTGACGGTTAACCAGGTCAACGAGGCCATCCGTGATGCCGCCGCTTCCGAAAGGTTAACCCGGATATTGGAATATTCAACCCTGCCGGTGGTTTCAACGGATATTATCGGCAACCCCCACTCATCGATTTTCGATGCGCCCTTCACCAGGGTTATCGGCGATAATTTGATTAAAACGCTGAACTGGTATGATAATGAATGGGGTTACTCAAACCGGGTCGTGGACTTGGTTGGATTGCTCGGGGAATTATAATCGGTTTACCCGTCGTTAAAATCAACCGTATTTAGACTATTGGTAAGAATGCCATCTTTTTCGGAAGGTGGCATTCTTTTATTTATCCCGTAATTCCGGGATATCCTTATACAATTCAAGCGCTTCCGGATTTGCCAGGGCATCGCGATTGGCAACTTCCTCACCGTGAATGATTTTTTTAACCGCCAGCTCAACTTTTTTCCCGTTAATGGTGTAAGGAATGTCGTCAACGGCAATAATCAGGGCCGGGACGTGTCGGGGAGAACAATTCTGACGAATCGCTTGTTTTAACTTGTGGACCAGTGCGGTTGTAAGTATGATCCCTTTCTCCGGCCTGACGAATAAAACAACCCGCTCATCCCCGTTCCATTTTTGTCCGACAACCAGGCTGTCGGAAATTTCGGGGAATGCTTCCACGACGCGGTATATTTCGGCCGTGCCGATCCGGACCCCGCCCGGATTCAGGGTGGCGTCGCTCCGCCCGAAGATTTTGACACCCCCATGATCGTTTATCATGATGTAATCCCCGTGATGCCAAACCCCCGGGAAGGTGTTGAAGTATGCGTTTTGATATTTTTCCCCTTCGGGATCATTCCAGAAATAAACAGGCATGGACGGAAAAGCCGCCGTACAGACCAATTCGGCCTTTTCATTGAGCACCGGTTCTCCGGCGGAGTTAAACGCCCGGACTTTCATCCCCAATCCCCGGCATTGCAATTCCCCCCGGTAAACCGGCAAAACGGGATTGCCCAGGGCAAAGCAGGAAATAATATCGGTTCCCCCCGATATCGAAGCCAACAGCACATTTTCTTTAACCTCCCGGTAAACATAATCAAAACTTTCTTCCATTAACGGTGAGCCGGTGGATAAGATCGCCCTCAGTTTCGACAGGTCGTTTGTTTTTCCCGGTTTCACGCCGGCCGCTTCGCAGGCGGCGATGAACCTGGCGCTGGTACCAAAGACCGTGATTCCGAGTTCTTCCGCCATCCGCCACATGGCGTTTGGATCCGGGTAAAAAGGAGAGCCGTCATAGAGCACCACCGTTGCTCCCACGGCCAGCGATGTCACCAGCCAGTTCCACATCATCCAGCCGCAGGTGGTAAAATAGAAAATGGTGTCTTCCCGGGTCAAATCCGTGTGCAGGCGCAGTTCCTTCAGTTGCTGAATCAGGGTTCCGCCGGTACCGTGAACGATTGACTTGGGAAGCCCGGTGGTGCCGGAAGAATACATGATGTACAACGGATGGTCGAAAGGAAGTCGCTCGAATTGAAGTTCCGGAGAATCGTTAACAGCAACAAAATCCGGGTAATGAACGCCGTTTGGAAGGACGGAAATATCCGCTCTTTCATGGATGTAAGGGACGACAACGACTTTTCGAACGCCGGGCAGGTTTTTTAGAATTCCGGTTAGTTTATCGATGGAATCGAAGACCTTTCCGTTGTAGGTGTACCCGTCGGCGGCGAACAGGATTTTCGGTTCGATTTGGGAAAACCGGTCGAGAACGCCCTTGATCCCGAAATCCGGTGAGGAAGAACTCCAGATGGCGCCCAGGGAAGTGGCCGCCAACATGGCGATCACCGTTTCCGGCACATTGGGCATAAACCCCGCCACCCGGTCGCCCTCTACCACGCCTTCCCGCCTCAAAGCATGAGCGACTTTCGACACTTCCCTAAAAAGCTCGGCGAAAGTAAGCGCTCTGGGAGGTTGCCCTTCCCCTTTAAATACCAGCGCCGGTTTTTCATCGCGGAAGCGCAGGAGATTTTCCGCGAAATTCAATCGGGCGCCCGTGAACCACCGGGCCCCGGGCATTTTGCTGATGTCGTCGACTACGGAATCGAATCGGCGGGAAGA
>JALUTR010000045.1 GCA_027021785.1 Fidelibacterota bacterium
GAAGAAATCGCCCACCTGGATTTTCGCCCGCGTTAACCAAAGCAAAGCCAGTAAAACGAAGTCCACCAGGACGATTTTCTCTTCATACGACATGGGACCCAATTTTTTATATTGCTTCTCAAAAATGCCAACATCCAGTTTAAACCGATCCCTTTTCGGACAGAAAAGAAACACGAGGATCAACCAGACCACCGTCAGAAATATTACGGTAATGGGGAAGGCGAACAGGAACCACTCCGCAAACGATATCTCCGGAGCCACGGGGAACATGATATTAAAGATTTTCACCAGGGCCAAATTGGGCGGCGTACCCACAAGCGTGGCGATTCCGCCGATCGACGCGCTGTAGGCCACCCCCAGGAAAACACCGATGGAATAACGCCTGACTTTCGCCACGCCCAGGATGTCCTCCAGACGCAAAATTATCGAAAGCGCTATCGGTACCATCATCATGGTCGTGGCCGTATTCGAAATCCACATTGAGAGAAACGCCGTGGCGACCATAAATCCCAGCAGGATACCCTGGGGCCGTACACCAAACCATAACAGAATTCGGAGGGCAATTCGTTTATGTAAATTCCAGCGCTGCATGGCCAACGCAACCAGGAAACCACCGATAAATAAAAAAATGACGTTGTTAAAATATATCGGGGCCACGGCCTTGCCGTCCATGATCCCCAAAACGGGGAATAATATAACGGGAAGCAACGCGGTAACAGCCAGGGGAACCACCTCCGTGACCCACCAGACAGCCATCCAAACGGCAATACCGGCCGTGTAAGACACCAGCGGATTAGCCGCCTCCAACGGTGCGATAAAACTTAAAAACAGGGCCAGTAACGGACCCGCCAATAAACCGATTCGCTGTATGGTGCTCATAATACTAAACCGGAACTAAACGAAATTCGGTCCACAGGTCCCGCCTCCGACGGTATGAAATACGGAATCAATTCGGCTGTAGATTTGTTTTCGGAGATTTTTTCATTCGGAGGGAACGTCCGTCTCGCGAAGACAATTTTTCAGGCGAAATATTCCGGTTTAATCTTTTGGTACGATAAGGACCGGACAGTTAACGTGATTCACTATTCCTTCATCCACCGAGTCAAAGAAACGTTCCTTAAAGGAGCTCATCTTCCGATGCCCTAATACCAACAGGTCGGCATCGTGGGAAGCCTTGGATATTTCCTTATGAATCACTTCCCCCTCGAGAATACGTACCTCCAACCGGTTGGCTATTTCTTCATGACCCAAAGAACGGAAAAGATCGCGTATCTCGGAGGCGGTGAAACGATGTCCCGTACTATCCATCAACATGGACATTTCGCTGTCGTGGGGGTCGTTAACATGGACAACCACCAGTTGAACGTTAAACGTATTAGCGAATCGTACAGCTTCATCAATAACCACACCCTCATCTCCCCTTCCGGAAAGCGCTAGCATTATTCTTTTATAGGACATTTGTTTCCCCATGAGTTTTAATCGACTTTTTCACCTTTTTCAATTTACTGTTATTTCGAGATAAAGGGCAAAGTAGTCTTACGGGTAATCCGCGATTACACGACGGTTCAAGCATCCGGGATACGTCCCACTACGCCAGGTCCTGCTTGACGATAGGAGTCGGACGCTGATTATAGACGACAACCAGGATGGTTGTCGTACACCTTGTACGTCAAGCATCCGGGCTACGTCGCGCTGTGCCGCCTGGCAATACCTGCCTGACGACGCCGATCATTTGTTCAGGGCTCTGATTAAAGACGACAACCAGGATGGTTGTCGTACGTCGTACGATAGTCCTACTTGACGACAGAAGTCATTTGCCCGGGGCACTGATTGAAAAAACAGCCGGTAAAATTTCACCCGCTTTTCCGCGGTAAACCAGGTCGAATCGGGCGGACAATTCCGTGGGCTCGGGATTCACCTCGACACAAAAAGCTCCCCCGGCGCGTGCCAATTCGGGAAACCCGGCCGCCGGCCATACAACCCCCGACGTTCCGATACTGACGAACAGATCACACGCCCGGATCGTTTCCGTGGCCCGAGCAATAACCGCTTCGTCCAGATAATCCCCAAACCAGGTAATGTCCGGCCGTAACCAGGCCCCGCACCGACAGGTGTAGCTCTCATATTTCGGCCCCTTATCTTCGACTTTCATACCGCATTCCGGACAGCGCAGCCGCCACAAACTGCCATGCAACTCAATAACATTTTTTGATCCCGCGCGTTGGTGTAATCCATCGATGTTCTGAGTGATGATGGCCATCTCCGGATGTTCTTGTTCGGTCCGAACCAGGACCCCGTGTCCGCGGTGGGGCTTACACTTCAATACCGCCTGACGTCGCAACTCGTGAAACTCCAGCACCTTCAGGGGATCCTTATCAAAGGCCTTTTGGCAGGCCACTTCCTCCCAGCGATAGCGATGCCAGATTCCGCCGCGGCCGCGATAGGTCGGAACACCGCTCTCCGCCGACATACCCGCGCCGGTGAAAAAAACGATTTGCCCGAATTGTTTGATATCGACGGTATCCATGATCCCGAAAATACTGAACATTCGCAAAAGATCTACAACCCCTGTCGGAGTAATATTGCCGGTGACAAGATCGTCATCCCGCTTTTCCTTTCACCGGCAATCATATAAATAGTAACTCTTGATCGGCATCACCCCGGAGTCGGAAATTAGGCTATACTGAAAAAGAGATATAAAGACCCGTGAACGAAACAATTTAAATCGATATTCAGCATTCAATTCCTATGGAAACCTTCATAGCCAGACAACCAATTTTCGACCAGGAACAAAATGTTTTTGCCTATGAGCTGCTTTTCCGTAACAGTCTGGATAACGTTTTCACCCATCTTGATTCGGATCAGGCAACCTCACGGGTTATTGCCGATAGTTTTGTACTTCAAGGGATGGAAAAGCTAACCGGCGGCAAAATAGCCTTCATCAATATTACTCAGGACATATTAATTAAAAATTATGTAACTCTCCTTCCTAAAAATTTTATTGCCGTCGAAATCCTCGAGACCGTGGAACCGGATTCCCAGGCCATTGACGCCTGTAAAAAACTGAAACAATCCGGTTACCTTATGGTTTTGGACGATTTTGTATATGATGAACGGTTTAAACCCTTTGTGGATCTTGCCGACATCATTAAAGTGGATTTTCTGGCCACTGACAAAGAGGAACGCAAACGCCTTGTCGATGAATATTCTCCCCGTGGAATCCGTTTTCTGGCTGAAAAAGTGGAAACCCAGGAGGCGTTTCGGGAGGCCATGGATTTAGGCTACCACTATTTCCAGGGTTATTTTTTCAGCAAACCCCTGATTGTCAGGAGTCGGGTGATCCCGGGGGACAAACTTCATCATCTCAACCTGCTGCGGGAAATTCAACAGCCCGAAATCGATTTTGCCAAAATCGAAGAAATCATTAAACGGGACATATCGCTTTCCTATAAACTTCTCAGGTATATTAACTCGGCCTTTTTCGGTTTAAGAATAAAAGTCAAATCTTTGCGACATGCGCTGACGCTCCTTGGAAAAATTGAAATCAGGAAATGGACTTCCCTTGTCTCACTGGCAAGTATGGGAAGTGATAAGCCGAAAGAATTGTTAAACCAATCGATTGTCAGGGCAAAGTTCTGTGAATCACTGGCTTTTAAGGTTGGATTATCGAGGCGGTCCGACGATTTATTTCTCATGGGCATGTTTTCCTTAATCGACGCGATTGTCGATCACCCGTTGTCCGAACTTTTAAACAACATACCGATCGACGACGACATTAAAGCGGCTTTACTGGGAGAGCCAAATATACTTCGCGAAGTATACGAGTGTGTCCTGGCTTACGAAAAGGGAGAGTGGGAAAAATTATCGCAGCAGGCAACCAAGTTGGGAATAAACGAAACGGAAATCCCAAATCTCTACCAGGAAGCGGTTGAATGGGGGCATCAGAGTCTGCAGGAAGGTTTCCTGAACGAGTAATTGCACTTTTGTTTTTTCAACCCACGACCAGCATAAGTGTACGTCAAGCATCCTGCTTGACAATAGATGTCATCTGCCCAAGGTACTGAGTAAAAACGACAACCGGCGCTCGCCCGGTGTAGCGAAACTTAGCCGGGAATGGTGGCCGTAAACTGCGCACGTCAAGCATTCTGCTTGACGATAGATGTTATTATCTGCTTAGGGATCGGGCTAAAACCCGCGAAAA
>JALUTR010000046.1 GCA_027021785.1 Fidelibacterota bacterium
AAGGGGCACAAACCCCTACTTTTGCTAACGGATCATAACGCCTGAAAAGGATTGACCAAAAGGAAATGGAAGACTCAATATGATGTTCGATTTTACCCCCCGGGAAGTGGATGCGCTGCGCAGAATGCTCGGACAATATCTGAACGGCGCCGCCAGGGATAATGATTACCGGATATTGGAAGGTATTCGTAAGAAACTTGCCACCAATAAACCAACTGAGTTGTATGTCGACGGCGCGGCTGATCTTCATTCCAAAACGGCCGGAATAGGGGGTGTCTTCTTTCGCAATGGATCGGAATTGTATTCTTTTTCGAAATTCATCGGGTCGGCCACCAATAACGAAGCGGAATATAAAGCCTTGATTGAAGGACTGAAATTAGCGCTTGATATGAATCTGCTAACTTTACATATATATTCGGATAGCGAATTAATGGTTAAGCAGTTGAAGGGTGAATACAGGGTCCGGAACGAGCGAATCAAATTGTTATATCAAAAAGTAAACAGCCTGTTGTCGAAACTTCAGCACTGGAAAATCCAACATGTCCTCCGCGATAAGAACAAAATTGCGGATCAACTCAGCAAAAAGGCGATGCACGAGGGAAGAAAAAAATGAAAGCACTGATAACCGCCGGCGGACACGGGACGCGTTTGCGTCCCATTACCCATACCCAGAACAAGCATCTTATCCCGATAGCCAATAAATTGATGCTGGATTACGCCCTGGATTATGTTCGGGAAGCCGGTATTACCGAGGTGGGAATCATCATTAATGCCGGAGATAAATCGATCGAGGAAGCCTTTGGCAAGGGCGTCGACCGGGGATTGAATATTACCTACATCACTCAGGGAGCCCCCCTGGGGTTGGCCCATGTCGTTAAAATTTCGAAGGAATTCATCGGGGAAGAGCCGTTTGTGTTTTATTTGGGTGATAACATCCTGGTCGGCGGCATCAAACGTTTCATCGATGATTTTAACCGGAATGGTTCCAATTGCCATCTGGTGCTCAGCCGCGTCCCCGATCCGAATCGTTTCGGTGTGGCCCAGGTGGAAGGGGAGCGGATCGTCAGCATCGAAGAGAAACCGGAAGTTCCCAAGAGTGACTTAGCGGTAACCGGGATATACATTTATGATTCCCACATTTTCGAAGCCGTGAATAACATTGCGCCCTCGAAAAGGGGCGAACTCGAAATATCCGACGCTCATCAGTATTTGCTGGATAAGGGGTATATCGTCAGTTTTTCCGAAATAACGGGGTGGTGGAAAGATACCGGGAAACCGTCCGATCTGCTGGAAGCGAATCGGCTGGTGCTGGATAACCTGGTCGATCGTCGTCTTGGGGATGTTGATAATCAATCCTCCGTGTCGGGTCGTGTGAATTTGGGCCGGGATGTGAAGATCATCCGGTCGAACATTCGGGGACCGGTAATCATCGGTGATAATACGGTTATTGAGAACGCCTATATCGGACCATACACGGCAATCGGCAGGAATTGCAGGATCGTCAGCAGCGAAGTGGAATTCTCGATTATTATGGACTATTGCAAGATCGAAAATATTACCCGCCGGATTGAGGCTTCCTTGCTGGGGAATGATGTCCGGATCCTGCGGGCCAGGAAAAAGCCCAGCACCCATCGATTCATGTTGGGAGATCAAAGCCGGGTTGAGATTGAATAATTTTCCGCTCCGCACCGGTACCGCGGTCATGACAACACCCACATTCAAGGCCCGACATGGGTTCCATTTATAACCTGTCGCCTCCCCGGGGGGCGATTCTTTCGGTTCGCAATCTATCGGTGTTCTATCCCCGGAAAACAAAACTTTTTCAAAGAAAGGTTGTTTTCAGTCAGGTATTGTATGGGGTTGACCTGGATTTGTTTGCCGGGAAGGTGGTTGCCCTGGTGGGGGAATCGGGAAGCGGCAAATCCACTTTGGGTGAAGCGATTGCCGGCTTGTTGCCGAATGTTCGGGGGGATTTTTATTTTCGGGGAACCGCGTACAATCCCGGGCGTATGGGTTCGCTGCGAAAAAAAATCCAGATTATTTTTCAGGATCCGTTGAGCGCGTTACATCCGCGTTTGACGATTGGTCAAACGTTAACCGAGGTCTTAAAACAACATCGGTCCGTATCGCTTTCGGTTTCCGAATTGCTGGATGAGGTTCAGTTGCCGTCACAGGCGGCGGGGAAATATCCCCATGAACTTTCGGGCGGCCAGTGTCAACGGGCCTGTATTGCCAGGGCTTTGGCGGTCGAACCGGAGGTTTTGATTTGTGATGAGATCACTTCTTCGCTGGACGTTTCGATTCAGGCTAAAATATTAAATTTAATGAACCGGATTATTCAGCAGCACGGTGTTGCGCTGTTGTTCATGACCCACGATTTACATACCGTTCACGCTTTTGCGGATCGGGTTCTGGTCATGCATGAAGGGAGAATCGTTGAAGGCGGTGATGTGGATCAGGTGTTTTATCATCCGCGACAACCGTACACGCAAAGCCTGATAGCCGCAATTCCGGGTATTTCCGGCATTTCCGGTATTTAATTCATGATGAATTCAACAAAAAAACGTTAAATTCAACCCCATTGTACCTGGTATAATTCGCATTCTCAAAAATAATTATGGGTTTCTTCGGATCATATTCCAACATATTCAACTGGATATCTGGTGATATCGCCATTGATCTTGGTACCGCCAACACTTTGATTTGGTTAAGCAGGAAAGGTATCGTGATCAATGAGCCGTCTATCGTGGCACGTTCTATTCATGACGGGAAGATCGTTGCCGTGGGCAATGAGGCCAAGGCGATGTTGGGCAAAACTCACCGTGAATTGGAGACGATCCGGCCGTTGCAGGATGGCGTGATTGCCGATTTTAATATGACCGACGGTATGCTGCAGGGTTTCATCCGGAAGATTAATTTGAATCGCCTGGCGCGGCCCCGTATGGTCATCTGTGTTCCCTCGGGCGTCACGGAAGTCGAACGGCGGGCCGTGAAAGATTCCGGTGAACGGGCGAACGCCAGGGAAGTGTATTTGATCGAAGAACCGGTGGCGGCGGCAATCGGGATCGGGTTGGACATAAGTCGTCCGGTGGGCAATATTATCGTCGACATCGGCGGCGGCACAACCGAAATAGCGGTGATCGCCCTTGACGGCGTGGTAACGAAAGAAACCATCCGCATCGCCGGCGATGAAATGGATGAGTCCATTGTTCAGTGGTTCCGGAATGAACACAAGTTGGACATCGGTCTGCCGACCGGAGAAGCCATTAAAATTGCTGTCGGTTCGGCCATGCGTATGAAAGCCGAGGCCATCGCGGTTAAAGGCCGCGATCTGGTGTCCGGGATACCGAAAACCATTGAAGTCTCCTCCGATGAAATTCGTCAGGCGTTGAAAGATCCCGTTAATAATATTGTTGAGGCAGTCAAAAGGGCTCTGGAACAAACACCGCCCGAGCTGGCGGCCGATATCCTTGACCGGGGGATTATCATGACCGGAGGAGGAAGCTTGCTGAAAGGAATCGATCAAATCATCCGTGAACGCACCAATGTTCCCGTTAATGTCGCGGAGGAACCGTTGTTGTCCGTTGTGCGTGGTACAGGCATGGTCCTGGAAAATGTCAAAAAATATGAGGCGGTATTGATATAACGCAGTGCGATGAGGAGTATTTACTTTGCCATCCTCCGCAATAAGCAACACCTTGCTTTTCTTATAACGTTAGGTATCTCTTTAAATATACTGCTTTCCGACGAATCTCCCGGTCTCGATTTAATCCGCGCCAAAGCCGGCGACGTATTTTCCATCCTCTATTCTCCGGTTGCCTGGGTTCGTTCCCTGACTTTGCTCGAGGAAGAAAACGCGCTGTTGCGGGAAAAGAATCTTCAATTATCGCTGCAAATTGAATCGATGTTGTATTTGTCCGCTGAAAACCGGCGGTTGCAGGAGATGCTCGATTTCAAACGCGAAAGTTTGTTAAAACTTTTACCTGCCAAAGTGGTTAGCAAAGGTGTTACGGCGAATATGACTTCCATTACCATTGATGTAGGCAGGCGCGACGGAATTACCGGGGATATGCCCGTTCTTACCCCGCTGGGGGTTGTCGGCAAAACTATCCTGGTGGGTGAACGTTCATCGATTGTGCAACTGTTAAGCGACTTGAATTACCGGTTAAGCATCCGCATAATGCCCGGTGGCGCCACC
>JALUTR010000047.1 GCA_027021785.1 Fidelibacterota bacterium
GGTGACTGATCTTGATCGGGCCCTGGAACCTTTGGGTTTTCCGGTAGAGGAAAAGGAATTTATTCCGCATATTACCATTGCCCGCATCAAGTATCCGCCCAAACGAACACCGGAAATAACCCGGTTTCTGAACACGACATATGAGGCGCTTACCATGCATGTGAATCGGGTGTTGTTTATGAGCAGCGAATTGTTTCCCAATGGTCCGATTTATAGTATTTTAGGGACGCATTTTTTAAAGTCAGAAGATAATTAGCGGTTGACGGGAATGCTTCTTATCCCATTGAAACGTGAAAATAATTTTCCGTACATGTCCCGGAGTGGTAATATTTTGATATTGATACCATCGTTGGATGTTTTATTGTGTAATGGAAATTGGAAGGAGTCATTAAATGGCAGCGAATGATAAAAAATCCAAAGCATTGGAACTGGCAATAGCTCAGGTGGATCGTCAATTCGGAAAAGGATCGATCATGCGGCTTGGCGCGGACAGACCGACCTGGGTTGGTAATGTAATTTCGACCGGTTGTTTGTCGTTGGATGCCGCCCTGGGTGTGGGGGGTGTGCCGCGGGGGAGGATTATAGAAATATACGGCCCCGAATCATCCGGGAAGACAACCCTGGCGTTGCATATTCTGGCGGAGGCGCAGAAACAGGGCGGCTACGTTGCGTTTATTGATGCGGAACATGCCATGGACCCGGAATACGCCAAGAAACTCGGCGTGGATGTGGATGAATTACTGGTTTCACAGCCGGATCACGGCGAACAGGCATTGGAAATAACGGAAACCCTGGTCCGCAGCGGAGCCCTTGATGTCATTGTTATCGATTCGGTCGCGGCCCTTGTGCCGCGCGCGGAATTGGAAGGGGAGATGGGCGATACCCATGTCGGTCTTCAGGCCCGCCTGATGTCCCAGGCCCTGCGCAAATTAACCGGTACCGTCAGCCGCTCAAATACCTGCGTCATTTTCATTAATCAGATTCGCGAGAAAATCGGCGTTATGTTCGGGAACCCCGAAACGACCCCCGGCGGGAGAGCCCTGAAATTTTACACTTCAATTCGGATGGAAATTCGCCGGATTACCACCATCAAAGACGGGACCGACAGCATCGGCAGCCGTGTCCGCGTAAAAGTGGTAAAAAACAAGGTGGCGCCGCCCTTCAAAATGACCGAATTCGACATCATGTACGGTACCGGTATTTCCGTGGAAGGGGATGTCATCGATTTGGCGCTGAAGGGTGATATTCTGCAAAAAACCGGTTCCTGGTTTTCATTTGGAGATATGAAAATCGGGCAGGGCCGGGAAAACGCAAAGCGCTTCCTGAAGGAAAACCCGGACCAAATGAAAGAGATCGTGAAGCGGGTTAAGGGATTTATGGGGCTTGATGTTGATGAGGAAGATGCCAAGGCATAAGGTAGCTGAAATTCGCACTCAACGACGAGCGGGCCGGTGGACTGTAATCCTGGATAATGGTCGCGTCTTCGGAATCTCCGAAGACGTTTTTATTTCCAGACCGTTGCATGAAGGGGATTTTCTTTCGGACGAGGAAATCGAAGAATACGTGAATGCCGATTCGCGGAGCAGAATAAAGGAAGCGGCGTACCGACTCCTGGGTTTTCGCATGCGCAGTAAAAACGAGATGAAAAGGCGCCTGATGGAAAAGGGTTTTCCCCGGGAGATGGTGGATCCCCTGATCGATGAATTGGAATCGAAGGGTTACCTGAACGACCGGGAATTTGCCCTGGCCTTTGCCCGGGACAAGATCCGGAGCCGAAGCCTGGGACCGGTGGCTTTACGGTCCGAATTGTCAGTCCATCGCCTGGACCCGGAAATCATTCGGGATACGATTAAAACGGTTTACGAGGAATTTCCCGTGGAAAAATTACTCAACCGTTTGTTGTCCAAACGAAAAATTATGCCCGACACAAAGTTGTCCCCCAAAGAAAAAAAACGTGTATTTAACTTTTTACGGCGCAAAGGTTTCACCAATGACCTGATTATGAAAATTCTCAATAAGCATCCGGTGGGTTGAAGGTTTATTCACCGACAGAGGTACGTTTCAATAAAAACAAATAAATCCGTTACAGAGAAATGAAAAAAAAGATAACCTACACCGACTTGTTAACCGATACCGAAAGAAACGTTATCCAAAAATATTTGGGGCGGGTGCCGACCGAATTGGAGCTGGAATACATTGCTATGATACGCGCGGAACAGCTTAGGGGCAGGCCGTATCTGGAAACTGTTATAAGACTGGACCACGGCGCAAAGCGTGACTATAAATTCGACGGTCAGATTAAAATTAATGAAACGGATACCATGTTGTTTTACGGCGGCACACAGGTTATATCGTCGCACGGGCGATTGGTATTGGATCGGAATTACGCTTTACGAAACCAGGTGGCTAACGGTGTCGTTCCCGCCGCCCTGGTCGGGACCCTGATTACTCCCGGCGATCGCAAAATAAATTGTCGTAACATATTAAAGCGCGCGCTGCAAAACCATAAGGTCGGCAGATGGAAAGTCAGGGGAGAAGTCGCTACCAGTCCGACCAAAAACAACGGTGAAAACCTGAACCACGTATTTTCGATTGGATTCACAAAACAGGAAGCGTTGTTACCGAAACGTGAATTGAAACCGGGAACCCTTGTTTTCGTGGTGGAAAGTAATGCGAACGCCCAAAAAGCCGATTACGACAGCTTACTTTTGTCACTGATTCCCGATATCGAGACACGCCCCTGGTTCTTTGATAAAATGCTTATTGACTGGCGCGGGCTGGGTACGAATATCGTCGATTTCTTACTGGAAAACCAAACCGGGATCACCCTCTATTACGACGGTTCGGATGAGGGTGATTCGGTTATCGTTCCACGTTGGCACTTGGCCGGGAAGCTATTGGTGTTCATTCAACCGGGATTTGAACATGAGCTCAAGGATCATTGTACGGAATGGGATCTCGATTGCAAAAAAATCGGATGTCTGCGTAATGATCAACAATTTATCATCGAATCAAACAGTCAGGTTGTTATTTCCGTCCCGGTGGATGTGTTTGATTTTCCCAAGCGGGCGTTGCAACACCAGATTTATACGCCGGAGCATCAACAAAGCGATAAAAAATCCTTGCCGGTGGTTAAGGATAAGAACAACTATAATAAAACGTTTGCCACCCTGATTACCAGGCTGACGGAAGAGAACGCGATTTTGATCAGCGGTCGAAAACGGGCGGACGCGATAACGGATGTTTGGGAACACGGCGTCGTGATCGACGATGGACAAATGGATACTCCCCTGATTATGGCGCAGGCCGATAATGTATATTTTTGTCACCTGGATCCGCGCGTCGGGGGACGACTGGCAATTTCCAACGCAATACGTCAATTGGCCTGCCGGGGCGCCAAGCCGCTGGCCATTGCCCTGCAGAATGTGCTTCCCTTAACCGATGATCCGTTTGCTTCCTGGCAGGGGATGGAAATATTGCAGGGCCAGGAGGAAGCGATTCGTCTATTGGAATTAACCATTGCCAGCCGGGAAATACATTTGCGGGATCGTGTGATTTCTCTTCAGGTAAGCGCCGTGGGTGCGATGCAGCACGGCGTTTCACCCATGACCACCGGATTTAAACAAAAAGGTGATTTTATCTCAATTCTCGGGAGTCACCGGGGGGAATTGGGCGGCAGCGCTTACTACCGCCTGATTCACAATGTTTTTGCCGGGACGCCGCCCGCCGGCGATTTGCGAATGGATGAACGGATATTGGAAGTCGTTTTACAGGGTATCCGGAGCGGGTTAATCAAATCCGCTACCAATGTAAGTCAGGGCGGGCTGGTAACCGCAATTGCGAGGAGCCTGGTCAGCGGCAGTGAAGGTCTGGGCGCCCGAATCTATTTTTCACGGAAATTGCGAAATGACGAACTTCTGTTCGGCGAGACCCAAGGCCTGGTGGTGATTAGTCTGGGGGAGGAAGATATCATGGAATTCGAACGAATCTGCATGACGATTGGTGTTCCTTCCACTACCATCGGCCGGGTAACGGACGACGGGAAGTTCACGGTGAATGAATTGATCAATTTCAAAAGTACGGAATTAAGAACGCTTTTCGGGGTTTAAAATGGATTATGCGGTTGCAACCGGGAATAATAATTTGGTACCGGTAAGAAATATTTATTGTGTCGGTCGAAATTATACCGGG
>JALUTR010000048.1 GCA_027021785.1 Fidelibacterota bacterium
GTTGATACTACTGCTGTTGTTGGTTTCATGTAACCGGCCGGGTAATGATGCCGCGCTTTATCCTATTCCGACGCTGTCGGTGGATGAAGGCATCACCGGGGGGTTTGATCTCTCGGTTTACAAAAAATCCCCGGAATCGAGGCTTCGGGTGCCCCCCCACGGAGAACTTGATCTGCGGTTTATTCCCGGACGGGACAGCCTGTACATTACGTCCCGCACGGGGACGAACAAGCTGTTGAAGATTCCCCTGACGATTGATGGTGAGGGCGCCGAAATCCTGGTGCGTATTAATCCGATGGTAAAACACACGTTTACTTTTAAACCTCGTCCGGGGACAAAAAGCGTGGTGGTCATGGGTGGATTCAATGATTGGTCCCGGACCGCCCTGCCCTTGCGGGATACCGACGGCGACGGCGTCTGGGAACGAACGGTTTTTTTGGAACCGGAACGGCATGAGTACAAGTTCGTGGTGGATAACAGGGAATTGATCGATCCCGAAAACCCGGTTTTTGTTTCCAACAATATCGGCGGTTGGAATTCAATCCTGGATTTATCCGGCTTCCGGTCGGCTCCCGCCGGAAGGTTCGTGAAATCCGAATGGCGGGGGAACAAACTGGTCTTTGATTTTCTCCCGCCCGCAGACGGCGCCCTGCCGGCCGTTACCCTGGTCTATTTCAATAATCGGCGGCTTCACCCGGACGTGTTCGATCCCCGACCGGGAGGCGGGTTAACGGTGAATATTCGTCGTCTCCGGGACGGTTTGTTACGGATTACCGGCCTGGATGAAAAAGGGCGGGTGATTTCGGAAAACCATACCCTGCTGAAGGGTGGGAAGCCCCTGAATCCGTCCGATCATCCCGGCGATTGGCATTTCGCGGTCTTGTACAATTTAATGGTGGATCGTTTTCTTGACGGCAATCCCGCCAATACCCGCCGCGTGTCCGATCCCGGAGTGCCGGAATTAGCGAATTTTCACGGGGGTGATTTGGCCGGGGTCATCCAAAAACTGGAGGAGGGGTATTTTACGGCCCTGGGAATTTCCGCGATCTGGTTGTCGCCTCTGCAAAAACAGCCGGAAGGCGCTTACATGGAATTTATTCCTCCGAACCGGAAGTTCACGGGGTATCACGGCTACTGGCCCATCGCGCCGCGGGAAATCGATTCCCGTTTTGGGACCGCGGAAGAACTGAAAACCCTCGTGAAATCGGCCCATAGTCAGGGAATAAAGGTCATCCTCGATTTCGTTTCCAACCATGTTCACGAAGAACATCCTTATTTTCGTGATCATCGTGACTGGTTCGGGACGGTAACGTTGCCTGACGGGAGTTTGAATATCCGTAACTGGAGTGAGGAAACCCGTCTTACGACCTGGTTTGATATTTTCCTTCCTTCTTTCGATTATGCCAATGCTCCGGAAGCAATCGACCAGGTGGTGAATGATGCTCTTTGGTGGCTGGAGACTTTCGATCTGGACGGTTTCCGGCAGGACGCCGTTAAACATGTGCCGCATCGCTTCTGGCGTACCCTCACCGCCAAAATGCGGGAACGCTTTCCAAACAAGGAATTGTACCAGATCGGGGAAACCTTTGGTTCCGATGAACTCATTCTGAGCTATGTGAATCCGGGGGAGCTGTCCTCCCAGTTCAATTTTGCCGTCTATTTCAACGCCCGGGGTCCCTTCAGTGCCGACGAAGCCGATTTTCAATATTTAATGGATATATTGCGAACCAATGTCGACGTGTACCAGCCGCTCAATCTTATGGGGAATATCGTTTCCAGTCACGACCAGGTCCGGTTCATGGCTTTTGCCGACGGCCAGTTGACTTTCAGTGATAACGGTACGGAACGGGCGTTTCAAGATCCTCCGGGCCCGGTAAAATCCACGGCCAGCTACCGGAAGCTGGCCAATTTTCACGCCTTAAATATTGCCCTTGCCGGGGTTCCGGTGGTGTATTACGGTGATGAAATCGGCATGATCGGCGCCGGCGATCCCGACAATCGCCGCCCGATGCGGTTCGCTGATGATTTGTCCCGCGATGAGCAGGAATTGCTTGCGGAAATCGGTATGCTGAACGGTCTCCGGGGAAAATACCCTTCCCTGGCCCTGGGCGATTTCATTCCCATTACGGCCGAGGGAGCGGTAATGGTATTCGCGAAGAAATATTTCGATGAGGCGATTTTGGTTGCGTTTAACAACGGGAAAGAAGAACGGGAATTATCGGTATCAATTCCCTTTGCAGGAGAGGAATTAGCGGATATTGTTAAAGGAACATCCATACCCATATCCGGCAAAACAGCGGCCATTAAAATGGCCCCGTATTCGTATCGATTATTTCTAATCAGAAACCAAAAATGACCGGCCCGTTATTTTCCTTCTGATATAAAACACAAAGCACCAAGGTCACGAAGGAAATTAAATCGAAGGCATTGGAATTCGAAACTTTTCAATCGCCAACCGGCGGATTTCATGTTTCTCAAATCCAACATCTATCATTTAAAATCTAACATCAATCATCCAACATCCCCCGCCCCCTGATCCCCAATATCTGTTGAATCCTTTTTTCACGCTTCTTAAATCCAACCACAAACAATCAAAATCGTCAATCGTCATGAACTTGCTTCTGTTTCCCAACTTCTAACTTCTGACTTCTAACTTTTGACTTCTTCCTTCAAGGGCGGCCCTCTCAGTCGCCTTTTTCTTTTCCCTGCCCCCCATCTCACAACAAACAATCGTCAATCATCAATCGTCAATCAAAAATCCAACATCCCCGCTCCCTATCTCCCAATTCCTGGTCCCTGATCTTGGAATAGATTTACCTTTGGGGAACCTCATACCTTCTATGGGGTAAATATCTTTGGAAATTATTTTACACAGTACTACTTTTAGTACCAATTCAGGAGCTAATATGAATACTATTACAGCGCAGGAAATCAAGCGGCGTGGTATCAGTGCCGTCGAAGAGGGGGTAAAAAAGGGTCCCGTTCATGTGATTAAAAATAATAAGCCTCAATACGTTATTATGGATGAAGAATTTTACGAGGAACTAATTGCCGAACGGGAGGAGTCTTATATTGCCAGACTGAAATTATCGTTGAATGAACTTGATAAAGGTGAGGTACATCATTTCAAAACCGTGAAAGATTTGGTGGATGCAATTGATCGATTTGACGATAAATAATTATGTATACTATTCTTACAACTACCAGTTTTCTCCGCACGGCACAGAAATTTTTTAAGCGACATCCGGAATTAAAAACACGCTTTGAATCCATCATCAAAATATTGCAGAAAGACCCTGCCAACCCCTCCCTGAAGTTGCATGCATTAAAAGGAGAGCTGAAGGGCCTTTTCGCTGTTCGGCTGACTTATAAATACAGGATTACAATAATCATCAGGTTAAAGCAAAAGGAGATTATACTTATCGACATCGGCAGCCATGATGAAGTGTACTAATCGGTTGAACCCCTTTTTCACGTTTCACATTTCTTAAATCCAACCACAAACAATCAAAAATCCAACATCTACCAGGCGCTAACAAAAACCCCCGCAAGCCGAATACCGATACCGGCGTCGTCACCGAAAACCGAACCCCGCACCATTCGGAGCCGGCAAGATAAAGAAAAAATCCCTGAAAGGGATTAACAAAAATAGCCGCCGGTAAAACCGGTGGATGGAAAAACAATTCCACCGTCGGCCCTGAAGGTTATAATCCCGATTTTATCGGGGGGTCGAACAATCCCTGGTTTGGAGTTCGAATCCTGTTCAACACAAGGCACCAAGAACACGGAGGAAATAGGTAAGTCAGGGAATAACTTCTGGTGAAACGATCAAATATTTTCAACTAAGTCTTTTATTAACGTTTCACGCATCACGCGTCGTCCACCCCTTGACGGATTTCAAATCCTGTTCCTCAGCCTTCACCTGTGCCGTATTAAAATTTACCAGGTTAAAATCCAATATTAACAATCGGGAAAAAGGGGAAACTCTGACTCCCGGTATGAAAATTCAATATGCCGATTTGGAGGCCTGTTAATTGGTCGCAGACATTAATCAGGCCGATCTGAATCCCATAAACGGTCCGGCTGGTATTCAGTAATCCGTATTGTATCCCATAAACATTTTTG
>JALUTR010000049.1 GCA_027021785.1 Fidelibacterota bacterium
ATCGCGTTCATTTGATCCAAGAACCCCATAGAACCAATTATGGCCCACTTCGTGCATAATAACGAATTCCAGCATATCTTTTGAACCGCCGCTGGATATCACCGTGATGTTCGGATATTCCATGCCGCCGCCGGCTGACAGATCACCGTCAACGGCCGTAATCTGTTCATACGGATAATCTCCATAAAACCGGCTGTACCAATACCCGGCGTTGTGGATGTATTCAATCGAATTTCTCCACAGTTCGGCATTTTTCGGCAGAACCACACTCCAAAGCGTGATCTCGCGGGTGGAATCGGCTAACCATAATTCCCCTTTCCGAACAATCCAGTCGGGATCGGCGAACCAGGCAAAATCGTGGACCTTGTCCTGACGAAAATGAAGCGTTTTTAAAACTGTTCTTGAGGATTGTTTCTCTTTTTCTTTTTTCTTACGGTTTTTCGATAATTCCTTAATCTTCTTCTTAAACGCTTTTTTATCCAGACTATAGAGGGCGTCTCCCGCAAGCGCCAGTGAATCCAGCCAGGCATATTCCTCTTCCCCGTCCACCAATACTCCGGTTGCCATGACACGATAATTTTGGGGCAGGGTGAGATATACATCAAAGGAACCGAATTCACTGTAAAATTCCCCCTGATTCAGGTAGGGCATGGGGTGCCAGCCTTCCCGGTCATAAACCGCCGGTTTGGGATACCACTGGGTTATTTCATAGTGCTTTCCGGAATGACCCAAGCGGGAGAAAACCAACGGCAATTTCACAAAGAACGGCGTCTCGATAACGACACTGTCACCGGGAACCAACGGTTCCGGCAAATACACCTTTGCCACATCGATCCAGTCCGGATGGTATTCCCATTTTACCGGTTTACCATCCACCTGAAAATCAAGACTGTCGATAAAACCACGATCTTCATCCCCGGCAAAGTAAAAACGAGTGGATCCGGATTCCAACATCTGTTTGGCAAAAGCCGTATTGTTATTTCGATAAGCGTTCGGCCACAAATGGAACCAGATAAAATCCAGCGTGTCCGGTGAATTATTAATATAAAGCAACGTCTCATAGGCAGAGAGGGTATGGGATGAATCATTCAGGGTAACCGATATTTCATACTCCACACGTTGCTGAAAATAAGGTACTTCCGCCGCTGAAACACCGATGGCAAAAATTCCGATAAAAAATAAACTCTTCATTCCTTTATCCTTTCATAAAGCGCTCGCCACTAAAAATACTTAAACCTGATGAATTCATGAAAACATGAATGAAGCTCCAAAGGCACACGGAACGGGTTCTAACGGAGTTTTGTTTTTGAAATAATTTTCTTACAGGAGATACTGATTATTACTTGAATACTGTATTTTTCACTTTACTAACGTTATTTCCATACGACAAGGAAGTACCCAAGGATTGTGTTTCTTCATACTTCGCCCTGGGCTGGCATTATGGTTCGTTTGTTACTCAGAGCGTTGCCCTGAGTTATTGTACGCTTCCCCTTTGGGGGAATTAAATCATGAGGTGGCTGACGGATAAGATCAGGAAACCTGATCGTTCATGATCTCCCGACCATGAACCGGAAGACAGTTTCCGACGGTAACGACAACCTGAGCGTTGTGGAAAGATAGATTACCCCTCAGTGAAGGTTGACGAATGGATTCTACACATTATCCCAGCCACGCAGGATGCGAAGGCTCTTGTAAGGGTTATGTTTCTTCATATTTCGCCCTTACAGGGCTATTATTTCGGCTGATTCGTTACTCAGGGCGTTGCCCTGAGTTATTGTATGATTCCCCTTCGGGGAATTCGATCATGGAGGGAATATCCCGGGCTTATACCGAATTCACTTCGGGGGCAGATGCACCGAAAACCTGTGGCGGCATTGGGATACGGAAATACATAAACCGGATTGTAAGCCTCGTAGCTATAAAGTTCAGCCCTGAAAGGGCGACACAGAACAACCCGGCGCGCAGCGCCGGGGTCCGAAGAACAAAACCCGCCAGCCCTGAAAGGGCGACATAGGTAACGGATTAATCCAGGATGTGTGGTTCATCGTAATCAAAATTCTTACCAATGTTTTCGCATCACAGATAAAAATCCACCCAATAAAATCGGAGCATAAATCTGTAGCAGCCACATGTAATGTTCAGTTTTCAAGTTTGAAATCTCTACGGCTATCATTCGGCAACACGTCCGGTCAGGAGTCCCATTATATTTCGCCCTTACAGGGCTGGTATTTTGGTTGCGTCACAACTCAGGGTGTTGCCCTGAGTTGTTGTATGATTCCCCTTCGTGGAATTCCTTATTGGACTAAACTGTCTATTGCAGGCAAACCGAGCGGCTATGTGGTTTGACCCTTACATCCGCAAGGTTGATTTTTATCTTCAATTGAAGAGCAGCAAAGAGGAACCTGAAAACCGGACTACCCGTACGCCAAGCAACAGGTACGATTGCTCTGAATGAAATGATGACTATCATCCTGACATTAGCGTTGTTTCTTCAGTCCGGAGTATGTTGACCTAATTAACAAATTCATGAACCGAAAAATGCCATTGCCATAAGTATACCAGGTATAGCCCCGAAGGGGTGACACAGAACAACCCGGCGCGCAGCGCCGGTGTCCGAAGAACAATACCCACAAGCCCTGAAGGGCGACATAGGGCACAGATTAATCCCGGGTATATCGTTAACCGTAATCGAAACTATACTTCCTTATCGTACGCGGGGAAATCAACATCAAATAAGCGGATCAACCATGGATTTTCATCTGACCGCTTGTTTGACAAGTTTCCTTTCTATCTTATTCAGACCAAATTCCGGGCAACAAATTCCCAATTCACCAGCTTCCAGAAAGCTTCAACATATTTTGGCCGGGCATTGCGATAATCAATATAATAGGCATGTTCCCAAACATCGATCGTTAACAGGGCGTCTCTTCCATCAGCAAGAGGAGTTCCCGCGTTGCTGGTATTCACTATCTCGACACCACCGGAATCCTTTTTCACCAACCAGGTCCAACCGGAACCAAAATTGGTAATGGCCGACTGGGAGAATTGATCTTTAAACGTTGCAAAAGAACCAAATGCTTTATCAAGTGCCTCGGCAACAGCGCCGGTGGGTTCTCCGCCACCTTTGGGACTCAAACAATTCCAATAAAAAGTATGATTCCATACCTGGGCGGCATTGTTAAAAAGACCACCGGGAGAAGCCTTTTTAATGATCTCCTCCAGGGACAGATCCTCGTACTCCGTTCCGGATACCATTTTATTCAGATTATTTACGTATGCCTGATGGTGTTTCCCGTAATGATATTCCAACGTTTCCTTTGAAATATACGGTGCCAACGCATCCATGGAATATGGCAGTTCCGGTAATGTGTGTATCATGTTTCCTCCTTAATTTTTATGTAAACTTAAACAATTCTACTGGAAAGGGGGACCGTTGATCAGCCCCCCATGGTTCCGATATTCACAACCTGTCGGCGTGACCGGCTAAATAACTGGCGACACCATCGGCCGTATCTTTCATTCCGTCTTCACCTTCCTGCCAACCGGCGGGACAAACTTCACCATGCTTTTGATGGAAGGCCAGGGCATCCACCATACGCAGCATCTCATCGATATTACGCCCCAGCGGGAGATCATTAATCACCGCGTGACGAATAACGCCTTCTTCATCGATCAGGAAGGAGGCTCTCAATGCCACTCCACCACCGATAGTGGTGTCATACTCATCTTCGTCGGTGATAACGGTTGCCGGTTCCGCTCCCACCAATACATCGTAGGCGCGCGCTATGGATTTATCCAGATCGGCGATAATCGGATAACGAACATTGCCAATGCCGCCCTTGTTTACATCCGTATTTTTCCATGCCCAATGGCTGTATTGAGAATCCACCGAACATCCAAGAACCTGGACGCCGCGTTTCTCAAATTCCGCCAGGCGATGATCAAAAGCGATGATTTCCGTCGGACAAACAAAAGTGAAATCCAACGGATAAAAGAACAGGACCACTTTTTTCCCGCGATAATCGGCGAGGGATACTTCCTGAAAGGAATTATCCGGCATGATAGCCGTTGCCGTAAAATCGGGCGCTGTTTTTGTTACCAA
>JALUTR010000050.1 GCA_027021785.1 Fidelibacterota bacterium
TCAAATGAAAACCGGATTATGGGCTGTCATGGAAAATCGAATTGAGTATGGTAAAAAACATTGGGGTTTCCGTCCCGATTTTAACACCCCCGTCCAGGTGAGATTATTTCACCTGTCGGTCCTGATGTTTTTTATTGAGCAGGAGGTGTTTGGAGCCAAATCCATTGAGAAATTCGACCTGAACGCGGTAAAAAAAGTCGCCATCGACAATTTGTTCGATCTCCTGGAAAAGGGGAATGCCAATGAGTGAAAAAACCGGCCCTGGTATCCGGAGACTTTTTCTTATGGCTGTCACTGCCGGGAGGCCGATGGGGTATGGTGATTCCTGATCGGAAGATAAAATCCATTTCGTAAAAAAAGGAGGAAATGAGCATGGATACATTAAACAAAATTTCACCTTACGCCCACTGGCTGGTGCGGCTTTCTTTGGCGATGACATTTCTGTATCATGGCCCAACCAAATTTCCTGTGGCCGACGGATTGGCAAACATGATGGGAATGCCGGTTTTTCTCATATATCTGTTGGCCGCCGCGGAAACGATCGGCGGGATTCTAATCCTGTGGGGCGGTGTAGGTCCCGATTGGGCAACCAGGGTTGCCGGGGCGATTTTTGTCATCGTGATGTTGGGCGCCATTTTCATGGTCCACTTTCAGAACGGCTGGAATTTCATGGCCGGTTGGGGGGAAGGGACCAATAAGATGGGCGGTATGGAATTTCAGACATTGATTGCGGTAATCGCGTTTTATTTCCTTACGCATGGGAACCGGGTAAACGACTAAACTTTTTAGGTGTGGCAAAAAGATGGGGAAGCTGGTCCCCTGCGGCTTCCCCATCGTATCTTACCCCGGACACCTTTTGATCCGATGGCAAGGATAACCATTATTCCCGAATCCGAGGCAACCGGTTACTTAGCCGGGTTGTATGAAACAATCGCCGACCGGCGCGGCGGTGTATCCAACGTGCTGAAAATCCAGTCACTGTTGCCGGAAACCCTTAACGACCATTTCAAACTCTACAGGACGTTGATGTTTGAAACGAAATCAACCGGCTTGCCACGCGAATTATTGGAAATGGTAGCAGTTATTGTTTCAGCAACGAACGGTTGTTCCTACTGCGTCAGTCACCACAGCAAACCATTACATCGTTTAGTCAAAGACAGCCGCCTGGTCGGGGCGTTGCAGAAACGCGACTGGGAAAGTCTGTCCCGGCTTGTTGATGAGAAAACACTGGTCGCGCTGGCCCTGGCGGAGAAAAGCACCGAACGACCAACCGAAGTGGTGGCCGGGGATGTTGATCGGTTGAAAAGGTTAGGCTATTCCGATATTCAGATTTTGCACCTGGTTCTGGTTATCAGTTACTTCAACTTTGTCAACCGTAATGTAATGGTTTTAGGGGTTGAACTGGAATCTGACTATACCAGCATGTGCAAATAAGCAAAGGACTCTGAAATCACCGGACTATCGGCAGCGGGTTTTTACCGTTTTGGTGACGCCCCGTTCAGTTAAAAACATTGATTTCCGGTTCGGTTATTTTACGATTTCATTCTCAATTCGAAAGCAAAGATTTAGTAATATTCCCCTTATTAATTGATGAGCGAAGGTAGATATGTAATTAGCGCTTCACCATATTTCCATGAAAAAGTGTTAATCAAAAGGGAGATAAAAAGTAATGATCGGAATAATCGGGGGTACCGGTATTTATCGGATGGAGGGTCTGGAACTGACAGAGAAAATAGCCGTCTCGACACCATTTGGGGACCCTTCCGCTCCGCTTTTGCGTGGTAAATTGGGAGAACGGGAAATCGTGTTCCTTCCGCGCCATGGGAGTCGACACCAGTTTTTGCCATCGGAAGTAAATTACCAGGCCAATATTTATGCTCTTAAGACGGTGGGGGTGTCAAAAATAATCGGTATTTCAGCGGTGGGAAGTTTACGTCGGGAAATTGCCCCCGGGGATCTTTCCGTGCCCGACCAATATTTTGATTGGACCCGTGGACAGCGGAAGGGGTCTTTCTTCGGGAATGGGTTGGTTGCCCATATTTCGACCGCAAAGCCCGTTTGCCCGGCGCTGGTAACCGCCATTTCCCGGGCGGGAAAGTCCCTTGCGCTGACCGTGCATACGAATAAAGCCTATGCTTGTGTGGAAGGACCTCGTTTGGGCACTCAGGCGGAAAGTTTTTTTCTGCGCGATTCCGCCGGCTGCGACCTGGTGGGAATGACCAACATACCGGAAGCGTTTTTGGCACGGGAAGCCCAGATCTGTTACGCCACGATAACCATTGCCACCGATTATGATTGTTGGCTCGACGATCCCGAACAACATGTGTCCGTCGCAAAGGTGCTCGAACTTTACGGCAAAAGTCTGCACAAAGTGAATTCGCTTTTGAAAAACCTTTTGAGCAATCCGTTTCCAAAGATTGAATGCCAGTGCCGGACCAGTCTGAAAGAGGCCCTTTTGACGCCGGAGGAAACCTTAACAGATGATCAAAAGGAGTTACTAACGGTTTTAAGGAAATAAGCGAATTGCATTTGATGTTGGCAGAGGTTACAGAAAAAAGGAGGAATGAAATGGGTGGTTTATTTGAGTGCGCGGTGATTGGGGGCGGTATCGGCGGTTCCGCCGCGGCGCTCAGGGCCGCACAAAACGGAATGCGCACCCTATGGTTGTTGGGCAGCAATACAACCCGGAAACGCAGTCGCTCACAATGGGTCAGGCACCTGGACAATATTATCGGTTTTAACGAAGATATTATCAAACACCAGGTTTTGAAAACACTGGCAAAAGCCGGTCAGACCGAAGCTGTAAAAATCGTTGCCCGGGAACATTATCATATAAATAACCGGAGGATCATCCAAAATACCATTGATCGAATTCAGGACGAATATTACACGGTCGATGTTGTAAAAGCGGAAGCAACCGGGTTGCGCAGATCCGAAACCCGGTTTGAAGTCGACACCCCGGATCGCACGTACGAGGCCCAGGCGGTGGTATTGACGACCGGTGTGATGGATGAACAACCCGCCATAAGTAAGTTAAATCGAAAGGGAAACCCGGAAGATTCCCCCCGGTGGATTTATCCCTTTGCCAATCGGGAACAGGTATTGTATTGCATTCGCTGCGAGGGACATTTAACAAGGGACGACAGGGTAGCGGTGATTGGTCATAGTGACGTTGCCGCCGAACTGGCCATGATGCTTCATGAGCGGTATGGTACGCAGGTGACGATTTTGACCAACGGTGTCGAACCGGAAATGACATCTGACCGGCAAGAGATACTTAACCGGTATGGTATTGAGGTTGTTTCCGGGAAAATTATCGATATATTAAGTGCAGGTGCGAAACAGTTGCACGGATTTCAATTAGAAGATCATGTTCCGGTGGAGGTCAGGTTCGCGTTGGTTGCGTTGGGACTGCACCGCGTGTACAACGACCTGGCACGCCAGGTTGACGCCCGGTTGATGGATGACGATATGCCGGTTGAAAAGCGCCATATCCGGATCAACCATAAAGGTGAAACTTCGGTGCCGAACCTTTTCGCAGTGGGAGATGTTGCCAAAAGGGATGATGAACCGGTGATGAAACAAGTATATACCGCCCAGGAGTATGCCGTCAGGGCCGTTGACACTATCGATTATCGCCGGAGGAGGGCGATGCGTACCGGATTGTTCGAGAAATGAGTTGTTGTGATTTGGAAGTGTCGGGTTCCGGCTTCGGTTCGTGCAGGTTGCCCAGGAAACCGAAATTCCAACGTTTCGCTTGCATATAATCTTTCCCGATCCCCCAATTTTTATTTACGCCGTTCCGCCACTGTGAAAACAGGTCATTGCTGTCCAAAATATTTTGAAAGAGCGGGAATTCAAGTATAGTGCCCCTCGGTCCTGGACAGATTTGACCACTTCTTCCTGAAACAATCCCCCTAAGGGATTTAAGAAAGAGGATTCCCTGATACTTTGCGCACACAATCCAGAACTAACTTGAAATATGCTGTCCAAGACGTTTTTTATGATCGAAGATATTGTAAAAATCACGATCAAATCTTATGCTATGCCGCCCCTTCAGGGCTAATGTGGTTTTGTTTTTCTTTTCTTGCCCGGCGCT
>JALUTR010000051.1 GCA_027021785.1 Fidelibacterota bacterium
CCGGCACCGATTGTCGGCTTCCAAACTTTTGTCCTGTCCTTCCTGCAAATGTCTTTTTGTTCATGGTCGGGAGACCATGAACGATCAGGTGAGAGTGTAGTCCGATCTTACAATAAGCCCGCGGTCCGGTTCTCCATCCATGGCTTGATTCATTTCCTTAAAAGAGGAGGAGGAGATTCCGGAAAATTTGAATGATTCAATTATGATTGGAAAATACAATAGAGTTGATTGATTGCAATATCTTCGATCATCAAAAACGTCCTGGACAGCATATTTCGAGTTGGTTTCAGGAAGAAGTGGTCAAATCCGTCCGGGACCGGGGAGCACCATACTTGAATTACCGCTCTTTCAAAATATTTTGTACAGCAATGAGGAATCCCTGTATTATGGGTTGAAAAAACAGTCCGCCGGCGAACTGTTTTTTCACATATACCCGGCATTACGATGATTTGTAAATGGAGTTTCATTTTCAAATGTTAATAATAACCAGGAGCATAGACCATTTATTGAGAGGAGTTACGGTTTTGTTATAGGAGTTATGATTGTTTGCAATGGAATTCGCGGTTACGCTGCAGATCAGGAAATCGGCGTAGGGTTCCTTACCGTGAGCAGATGTTTTTGGCAAAGTCCGTTATTCACATACTATGTTACTATGTTTCTATATAGTACATTAAGGAGCGTACGCACACAATCAATAAAAGAACGACGATACATTTTGTGGAAAACAATTTTATGTGACGGTTTAAACAATCAAAAGCAGATAAAAAACGTGAAATGGTGAGGAATAAAAGTTGTATTTTCAGGCGTTTGTTTTCGGGGGGATTAAGGTCAATTAAGTAGTAGCTTAGTTTTGAAATAGTTATTAAAATATATTTGACATTATAGGAATAATAATGTTAATATGATGCCGAAAACGTTTGCGGTAACGTTTGCATAACGACTAATTACAGTTATATTTTTGGAAAAAAGCCAAGTCACAATAGCAGATATAGCAAAGAGGCTGGGGATATCGGTTTCAACGGTTTCAAGGGCTCTGCGCAACCATCCTGATATTAGTAAAGAGACAAAACTGAAAGTTGCCGCTTTGGCCAAGGAAATGGATTATTATCCCAATTCCATTGCGCAAAGTCTGCAGAAAAAAAGTACGAAAACCGTTGGTGTCATAGTTCCGGAAATCAAACATGATTTCTTTTCATCCGTTATTAGTGGCATTGAAGAGGTTGCATCGACGCAAAAATACACGACGATGGTATGTCAATCGAACGAAGATTATGAACGTGAAGTACGCAATACCCGGGCGTTAATGTCGAATCGTGTCGCGGGAATTCTTATTTCGGTATCTCAGAACGTTCAAAATACGGACCATTTCAAAATGGTATTGAAACAGGGGATACCATTAGTATTTTTTGATCGTGTTTATGAAGATATCGGCACGAGCAAAGTGATTGTCGACGATTACAACGGAGCCTTTAGGGCGGTTGAACATTTGATACAGTCAGGTTTTAAACGGATTGCCCATTTGGCGGGTCCCGAACATTTATCCATCAGTCGGGATCGATTGCAGGGCTATTTGGGGGCATTGAAGCACAATAATATACCGATCGATGACGACCTGATAATTTTTGGCGGTTTCAATGAAAAGGATGGAATGGCGGGATTTGAAAAATTGCTGGAATTAAATGAACTTCCGGATGCCATTTTCGGTGTAAATGACCCGGTTATTGTTGGAGCCTATTTAAAAATAAAAGAACATGGTTTAAGAATCCCCGAAGATATCGGTTTAGTGGGATTCAGTAATAATCCGATTGTATCCTATCTTGATCCTCCTTTAACAACGATAGCACAACCCGGCTACGAAATCGGACAAACAGCGATGAAAATTTTGTTAGAACATATTAACAGCACAAAAGAAGAATTTGTACCTAAAGAAGTTATATTGAATACGAAACTGATTGTTAGAGGATCGACTGTCAAACAATAGGAGTCCGGATGGAATGAATTACAGCAAGGAAAATAACACCAAAGAATATTTTATTTCGGAATTCCACAAACATTTCGATGGGACTCCCCGTATTTTCAGGGCGCCCGCAAGAATTAATCTGATTGGCGGACATACCGATTATAATGAGGGATTTGTTTTGCCCGTGTTGTTGGAGAGATACACCACGGTTGCCATTGCGCCCCGAGATGACAATGAGCTCCATATCTGGTCTGAAAACATGAATGAGTTGCTTACTTTCTCAATGGATAACCTGAAGCCAAGAGGGATATGGAGCGACTATATTGTTGGTGTGGTAAAGGAATTAATCGAGGAAAATTTTTTATTTTCGGGTGCAAACGTTTGCATTATGAGCGAAATTCCCATCGGCGGCGGACTTAGTTCTTCCGCGGCGGTGGAAGTGGCGATTGCCAACGGAATTTTAAGCCTTGTTGGCGATTCAATGGATAAATGCGATATCGCCCGTGTGTGTCAGCGTGCCGAAAATAAATTTGTGGGAATGCAGAGCGGTATCATGGATCAGTTTGTTATCATCCACGGGAAGGAAAAACACGCTCTCTTTTTGGATTGCCGCTCTTTGGAATTTGAGCACATTCCCCTGCTGACAAATAATATTCGAATCGTGGTATGCAATACCAAAATAAAGCATGAATTGGCTGCCTCGGCTTATAATGAAAGGAAAGCCGAATGTCAGGAAGGCGTCCGCCTGTTTAAGGGGATATGCCCCGGAATTAATGCTTTACGGGACGTCTCTTTGCGCCGATTGACTGAGTTGAAAAATACCTTGCCCGAAGTTATCCGGAAACGTTGTTACCATGTTGTCTCCGAAAATGAACGTGTGATTAAATCCGTAAAAGCATTAAAACAAAATCAATATGCGGTGCTTGGGCAATTGATTAATGAATCTCATGATAGTTTGCGGGATAATTATGAGGTAAGCTGTCATGAATTAAATACCATGGTTGATATTGCGCGTTCGTTACCGGGTGTTCTTGGGTCCCGTTTGACCGGAGGTGGTTTCGGAGGTTGTACGGTCAATCTGGTTGAATCCGAACATGTTGATAATTTCATTCGCGAAATCAGCTCCAGATACGAGGAAAAAACCGGTTTGCAGCCGGAAATCTATATTTCAGAGCCGGTTGGTGGCGCATATGAACTCGTTTAATGAACTTACGATCAGTTTCGGATAATAAATTTGAAAGCATACAATTTGTATACGGAAATCGGATAATGAAGACAGGTGTTACAGATGTTTCGAATTGATGAAAGCCGATTTGGTGAATTTACACAGGTTAAAGTGCTCGATGCCGTAACCGGCGCGTATTTTACGGTTATACCGGAGTATGGCGGAAATATCAATGAGCTCGTTCTGGTCAAAAATGAAAAGGAATACTCGATCATCGAGGGTGAAAGTAATTATTCCGATTTAGTGAATAACATGGCCAAAACCTACCGCAGCGCAAAACTGATTCCCTTTCCAAACAGAATTAAGGACGGACATTATCGCTTTAATGGTAACGATTATCAATTACCGATTAACGAAAAATCAATGAATAATTCCCTTCATGGCTTTTTCTTCGATAAAAAAATGGACATCACCCATAAAGAAGCGCATGATAATCGGGCTTCAATAAGTCTGGAATACGTTTATGATGGGAGTGTCTCCGGTTATCCGTTTTTGTTCAAACTGCGACTGGTTTATATCCTGGACAGCAAAGAAGGGTTTGAATGTATTACTGAAGTCACCAATGTTGATCAGGTGAGTCTTCCGGTTGGCGATGGTTGGCATCCTTTTTTTAAGACCGGGGGAAAGGTGGATGAATTAATGCTTCAACTTCCGACTGATAAAAAAATTATGCTTGACGCGAGGATGATCCCTACCGGGGAAGTGGAAAAATATGATAAATTTTCCGCACCCCAAAAGATCGGTAATATGGAATTCGATAACACTTTTTATGTCGGTGACCAGGGTGGCAGAGTTGCCACGTTTGTCCGCGATACGGAAAATGATTTAACCATTAATATTTGGCAGGATACAAAAAGCTACCGTTATTTACAGATTTATATCCCGCCG
>JALUTR010000052.1 GCA_027021785.1 Fidelibacterota bacterium
ACTTTACTCCACTCCCTGCTCCCCGACCCCCGATCCCTGGTAGCTTCCGATCCAATATCTGTTGAAACCCTTTTTCACGTTTCACGTTTCACGTTTCATGTTTCATGTTTCATGTTTCATGTTTCATGTTTCATGTTTCACGTTTCACGTTTCACGTTTTTTAAATCCAACATCAAACAATCAAAAATCATTTATCTTCGTGTCTTGTGGTAAAATCAAAACCCTCCGACACACAACCAAATTTTCATTGCATAATAGTTCGTATATTAATAGTTTGCATGCGTACTAATCAAAGCGGGAGCAACGAAAAATCGTGAACATCATTTCCCTGACCGATGACAATCCCTTCGCCGGAGATCAACCATGACAGCGATCGAAAAAAGCACCGGGTTCCTGGTTGTCCGCACCGCCCGCAGCATGAAAAAAGCCCTCGATACTCGCCTCGGCGAAGTGGGCGTCACCGCCGCCCAGCAGACCGTCCTGAGCACCCTGGGCAGAGACGACGGGCTCTCCCTCACCGAAATCGGCAACCGCGTATTCCTGGATAAACCGGCCATCACCGGCCTGATCGACCGCCTGGAACAGGATCAACTGGTGGAACGCCGCCGCAGTTCCACCGACCGTCGCGTGATCAATATTTTCCTGACCCCCAAGGGACGCAGTCTCCTGACCCGCATGGAAGAAATATCCACCCAGGTCGATGAAGCGATAACCGGGGTACTATCCCCCGAAGAACTGCGCGTCTTCCGTACCTGTTTAACCAAACTCTGGGAATCCGCCAATGGGTCGCCGTCCGACAAAGTTTGACGACCTGACGGCCGCCGTCCGATTTGCCCGCGCCTTGTACGAAGACCTCTCCTTCCGGTACGTGTCCGCCTGGAAACACGACCATCCGGGAGGAAAAGCGCTGGGCTATCTTCCCATCTACATCCCCCGCGAAATCCTTCATGCCGCCGGGATGCTTCCGGTGGGCCTCTTCGGCGGCGGCGACCGGGTGCAGGTCATCCGCGGGGACGCTTTCTTCCAGTCCTACATCTGCCACCTGCCGCGCACCGTGATCGAATTGGCCCTGGGGAAGCAGTTCCGCGCCTTCGACGGTTTTATTTTTCCTTCCATCTGCGACGTGATCCGCAATCTCTCGGGCGTGTTTCGATTAACTTTCAAAGACAAGTACATCCTGTACCTCGATTTCCCTCAAAACTTCGACCCTTCGGTGGGAGCCGTCTTTTATCGGCACGAACTGGAACGCCTGGCAAATGACCTGGAGCGCCTGGGGGGAACCCGGATCACAACCCGCAAGCTGAACCGGGCGATTTCCCTGTATAACGAAAATCGGCATCTGCTGTTTTCGTTGACCGGCCTCCGGGCCGATTTTCCCCATAAACTTTCGGCCGTGGATTTCTACCTGATCCTGCGCGCCGGCTATGCCCTGCCGGTTGAAGATCACAACGCTTTCCTGTCAAATGTATTGTCGCTCCTGGAAGCGGTTGATGCCGAAGCGGAGGACAAAATCCGCGTGGTGGTCACCGGCGCTTTTTGCGAACAACCACCCCTGGGACTGATCAAAACCATCGAAAACGCCGGTTGCTATATTGTGGATGACGATTTTCAACTGGGGTTGAAATGGATTCAATCGGATATTTCCGACGATACGGAAGATCCGGTCGGCGCCCTGGTCAACGCCTATCTCCGGCAAAGTACTTTTTCCTCGGCCGTCTACGAAAACGGCCATCCCAAAGGGGAACAACTGGCCCGACTGGTTAAACAGCGCCGGGCAGACGGCGTTTTATTCTGTGTCCCCAGCTTTTGCGACCCCTCACTCCTGGACCAACCCCAACTGGAACGGGCCCTGGACCAAAACCACATCAAGCATTTCAGTTTTCAATACCATGAGAACCTGGGCCAATTCCATGTAATCAAGGAACAGGCCGGTACTTTTTCGGACATGATCAAACTGTGGGAATGACGATGGGCGTTCAAAAAGAAAACAGTATGATCAAACAGAAACAGATGCTGGCGGAACACTTCATGGCCCTTTCGCAGGTGCGTGAGACCGGGAAAAAAGTCGTCTACACGTTCGTCCCGGGGAACCTGACGGAACTTATCCGGGCTTTTGATATGCTGCCCGTTTACCCCGAAATCAATGCCCTCCAGTCCGGCATGCGGCAGCGGTCCCGCGCGTACATCCGGGAGGCGGAGGAGATGGGCTATTCCGAAGATGTCTGTTCCTATGTCAAATGCGATATCGGGATGATGCTGCAGGGGAATATCGGTCCCACCGGCCGGCAACTCCCGCCCCCCGACCTGCTCCTGCTCAGCTATACCGGTTGCTTCGTGTTCATGAAATGGTTTGAAAACCTGAAGCATTTATACCCGGAAGCCGAAATCGCCATGCTGCACGTTCCGTACCAGGAAGCCGGCCGAATCGATCCGGCGGCCGTCCGGTACATTGAGAATCAATTGCGAACCGAGGTCATTCCCAAACTTGAAAAGGTATCGGGCAACACGTTCGACCGGGATAAACTGGCCGCCGCGATG
This sequence comes from Fidelibacterota bacterium, assembly GCA_027021785.1. Taxonomy (GTDB): domain Bacteria; phylum Fidelibacterota; class Marinisomatia; order Marinisomatales; family JAADGP01; genus JAADGP01. The sequence continues at coordinate 2,539 of JALUTR010000052.1, forward strand.
GACCTCTCCGCCCAGGCGGAAGACCTGCTGCTTAAGGTCTTTGACTCGGCACGCCACAAACCTTCGCCGATTGATGCCTACTTTGGCGGGGTATATTACGTGGGACCGATTTTCACGGCCTTCCGGGGAACACCGGAATGTGTGGAATACTACACGGAACTGGTCCGGGAAGTCGATTTGCGAATTAAGAGCAGGATGGGACCAATCACCCCCGACGGGGAATTGTCGCCGGAACGGTATCGGCTGGTAATCGAAGGTCCCCCCAACTGGACCCATTTTCGCAATTTCTGGAAAATTTTCTACGATCTGGGGGCCGTTTTCGTAGCCTCCTCTTACACACGCGTGGGGGGCGTCTACGACGATGGGTTCCGCCATTCGGCCGAAGACCCGCTGGGCAGCATGGCCGAATATTGTCTCGGTTGCTACACTAACCTCAGTCTGCCGCAACGGGTTGACCTGCTGGAGAATTTCATCACCCGCTACCAGGCCGACGGATTTCTGGTGAACTCCATCAAGAGTTGCAATTCCTTTTCCGCCGGGCAACTGGTCATGATGCGCGAACTGGAAGACCGCCTTGAAATTCCCGTGGGCTTTATTGAAACCGATCTGGTCGATCCCCGTTACTATTCCTATTCCAATATCAAAAACCGCCTGGATTCCTTCTTCCAGATGCTGGAACAGCGAAAATCCATGAACCATCGGCAGGTCCAACCGGTATGAAAGTCTACTTGGGCATTGACCTCGGTTCCACCACCTCCAAGGCGGTATTGATCGACGACCGGGATCGGATCATCGGCCGGGGGATCACCAATACCCGGGCCAATTACGAAGTGGCGGCCGAGATCGCCCGGATGGAGGCCGAATTCAATTCCCGCTTTACCCTTCTGCGACGCCGGCTCGATCATACCGGCGGCCGGGGGGCCGACTGGGAACCGGTGTTCAACACCCTTGACCGGGGGTTTCGTTTCCTTCAGTTCCAAAAACGATTCGATCAACTCTGGCAAACCATGCGGCGACAGACCCGAAACATTGCCTCCGATTCACAACGAAAGCGCATCCGCGATTTTCTCCACGCTTCGGCGAAGCGAATCCTGGACGAAATACACGATCGTTTTTCCCGGGGTAAAATCAGCAAGTCATCGGAATTTTTCCGGGAAATCTTCACCGCCGTATACCTGGATCAAATCCAGGCGGCGGACCGTGACCTGCTGGACCAGTTACTGGCAATCTATGACCGTGCTATTACCCCCGTGGAAAACCGGATCATCGATTTTGACTTTATTAAACTGATGGAAACCGCCCTCGCCTTTTTGCCCCCGGACGTTGCCGAACAGGCCGCCCGGATCCGGGAAAACCTGGAAGCAATTGCCGAAATCGATTTGACTCCTGAAGATTACATCGGTACCGGATACGGCCGGCAATTGCTGCCCTTCGAAGAGAAACACATCAAATCGGAAATTCTCTGCCACGCTTTCGGAGCCCATGCCGTATTCCCCCAAACCCGTACGGTCCTG
>JALUTR010000053.1 GCA_027021785.1 Fidelibacterota bacterium
AAAACCTGTTTTCGATCTTTCATTGTAATCCTGTTTTCAAAACAACGTTATTAATACCAACCCTTTTACCACTGATCCCGGGAGAATAAAAGGCTGAGGCATAGGTGAAGGCCAAGGTTAATTCGTTGGTTAACGAGGAGATTCCAATGTGTTAATAAGGACATTCAATTCCTCAATTATTTACTTTCCCTAGTCAACGAGATTTTGATCTGTTCTGTCAGCTTGATAATAACGGATCCACAATTTCATTTATCTTCCCAACCGGATCGTCCAGCCGGGACAGAAAAATCATGGCGGCGATGACGAACGGTTTGTGTCCCGCTTCGTGATAGGTGTTAATCCGGTAGCGCTCAAACACTTCCTTAGATACTTCACCCCGCTCACAACTTACACCGCTGATATCCGCCGGCAGACAATGCATATACAAGGCTTTACCTCCTTTTGTAAGCGCCATCTTTTCATCATTGCATTCCCAATCAATGTGTTCGGCATTCATGCGCAGGCATTCCTTTTCCAAATCAGCCAACCCGGACCGATCACCCGCCCTAAGCAATTCGGTGCGTTGCTCCATGATCCGGAACGGAGCCCACGACTTGGGGTAAACCACATCGGCCTCCGCAAAGGCCGAAGACATATCGTGCGTAACTTCGAATTTGCCACCGCTCCGGGTAGCGTTTTCTTCCGCCAAGCGCACGATTTCAGGAACCAAATCATACCCCGGAGGAAAGGCCAGGGACACATCCATCCCCCAGCGCGTAAATAATCCGATTACCCCTTGCGGAACAGACAACGGTTTTCCATAACTTGGCGAATAGGCCCAGGTCATAGCAATTTTCTTTCCTCTCAAATTTTCGAGGGACCCGAAATACCGTTTCAAATGGGCTAAATCGGACATACTCTGCGTGGGGTGGTCTAAATCGCATTGCAGGTTAATCACACCGGGGCGTTGTGCCAGCGTCCCCTCGCGATAACCATCATCCACCGCCTGCGATATTTCTTTCATGTACCGGTGGCCGACGCCCAGGTACATATCGTCCCGGATGCCGATGGCTTCCGTTAAAAACGATATCATATTGGCCGTTTCGCGAACGGTTTCGCCGTGGGCGATCTGGGACTTTTCCTCATCCAGATCAACAACCGTCAGCCCCAAGGCATTGGTGGCGGAAGCAAAACTATAGCGGGTCCGGGTAGACTTATCGCGGAAAATCGAAACCGCCAACCCGGACTCAAACACCCGGAATGACTGACGGCGTTTATGTAATTCCTGCAGGATTTCAGCCAATAAAATGGTCGCCGTGATTTCTTCATCCGATTTTTCCCAGGTCAGTAAAAAATCACGCCCATAATCCTCCAGGGACAAACCCTTTAACATTTCCAGATTGGTTTCCATCCGGTTCTGTTCCATTTTATCCGTGACCTGATTTAACTCTTCCATAGCGGATTTCCTCCGTTATATTTGAAGCAACACAATCATATCGAGACGTTAATACTTCCCTCTGTTCCTCTGTGATCTCTGTGGTAAAAAATCGCATCTTTACTTTAATTGTTTCTTAACGTACGTCACGGGGATTGCCGCGTACATGGCGGCCGCTGCCACCAGTTCATCTTTCCACGTCTTTTCGTTGGGAGCGTGCGCTTCTTCCTCGTGTCCGGGGCCGAACCCGATACAGGGCACTCCGTATCGCCCCATGATGGCCACACCGTTAGTCGAGAACGTCCATTTGTCGACCTTGGGAATATTGCCGAAAAGATTTTGATACGCGGCTACCAGGGTCCTGGTTACGGGATGATTTTCTTCGATCAGCCAGGTGGGGAAGTACGCCTCCGTGGGATATGTTAGTCCCTTGTATGAAGGCCGCGCGTAATCGTACATACTCACTTCGGCGTCGGCCGCCTGCACGGCCGACAAATTCCGGATTTCGCCCAGGGCGATTTCGGCCGTTTCACCCCACGTCAGACGGCGGTCGATTGAAATCGAACAACCGTCCGCCACCGCGCAACGGGAAGGAGAACTGAAAAAGATTTCCGAAACGGTCAGGGAACCTTTCCCCAGAAAATCATGATCCCTCAGGTTCCCATGCAGCTCTTGCAGTTCAAGCAGAATCGGCGCCATTTTAAAAATCGCGTTATCGCCCCGTTCCGGGGCCGATCCGTGACAACTGATTCCCCGCGTGGTCACTTTTATCTCCATGCGTCCGCGTTGCCCGCGATAAATATTCCCCGCCGTCGGTTCGGTGCTGACCACAAATTCCGGCGCCAGCTTATTGTTGTCCATGATGTACTGCCAGCACAACCCGTCACAATCTTCTTCCTGCACCGTCCCGGTCACGACCAGTGTATAATCATCTTCCAGGCCCAAATCCTTAATAATCTTTCCGCCATAGACCAACGACGCCATTCCACCTTTCTGATCGGACGCCCCGCGCCCGACGATGATTTCGTTGTCTTCATACCCCCGGAACGGATCGTAGTCCCAAAGCTCCGGGTCGCCAACGCCCACCGTATCGACATGGGCATCCATCGCTATCAGATGGGATCCACAACCGATAAACCCGTACAGATTTCCCATTTCGTCAACTTCCGTGCGGTCGAATCCTACCTGTTCCATCTCTTCCCGGATCCGGTTGATTACCTCCTCTTCCTGAGTACTTTCGCTGGGGATGGCAATGATATCCCGTAAAAAGCGGGAAATGTCCTTACGGTATTTATTCGCCTGGCGGTATATTGTGTTAAAATCGATCATTTTTCACCTGATTGGTTTTTGATTTACTACCCGATGGTTCCCATCTTTCGCCAAAGCCTTTCCGACTGTATCCTGGCATTGCTTAAAACATCCTCTTCGGACAAATTAACAAATTTTTGGTTCCGTATTCGAAATCTTCCCCTCGTCATCACATCCGTGGGCAAACCCCATCCGAATAATAAATGTCCCGCAAGATTCGCTTTATTTACGGGCGTTCCGGTTCGGCAACGATAAACGGCCAGATCGGCCTGGCAGCCGGGAGCAATAAGGCCGATATCACGACCAAACAACCGGCCGGCTATCCGCGGATTGTGTTTGAACAATAATTCAGCATAGTCGATATTATCCGTTCCCCCTTTTAGGTGCGAACTCCTGATAAGCGTCCCTTCCTTTGCCTCCGCCAGCATATTCGCCTGCATACCGTCCGTACCCAATCCCGCTTCCAGGGTATTGATCACCTGAGTTGATAACAATCCCACCCGGTTATTGGCATTTGAAGTCGGATTATGCACCAGACTTGCGCCACAGGCTTTTATCGTTTCCACATCCCCCGCTTCCAAATACAATCCGTGAATAATCAGACTCCTATCGTTGAGCAGGTCGAAGCGCCGCAGGCGATCGATAATTGATCGATAGCCCCGTGAGCGGGCGTCGTCCCGATCGATTTTATCTTCAGCCACATGAATATGAATACCCCATTGATCGACAGTATCCAACGCCGTCCGGATCGCTTGCAGGGATTCATCCGACAGCGTGAAAGAAGCGTGCATTCCAAGCATGGGATGGACATATTTTTGGTTTTGGTACTTCTTGTAAACGGAAAGATTTTCACTCAACCCGGATGTGAAACCAGTCCGGCCGTTGCGATCCGTTATTTCGAATGCGGTGGAAATATTCACCCCCAATTTTTCCGCCGTTGCGATCAGCAATTCCAACGAACCGGAAATGAAATTCTGACTGGAATGATGATCGAATATGGTGGTAACGCCGCACCGCAAACAATTCAGCAGGCCGACTTCAAACGCGGCACGGGTGGACTCCGAATCCAGGGCGCGGTCCAGCTTCCACCAGACTTGCTTCAGAATCTCCGGGAAACCGGCGGGCGGCTTTCGCGGCGGAGGCATTCCCAGGGCCAAAGCGGAGTAAAGATGCGTATGGGCGTTTATCATTCCCGGAAGGACGATTTTTCCCTCCAGGTCGATCACTTCGTCGAATCGCTCTCCGGCGGGGAGTCCGGCGCCCACGGCGGAGATGGTATCCCCCTCGACCACAACATACCCGTTTTCAAGGAACGGTATCGCCGTATAGGGACGTACAATCGTTGCGTTTTTTAATAATCTGCGCATGTTATCCCATAAAATTTCAAACCGGTTCGGCCGGGTTGAGTATTGACAAGATTTTTTCCGGCGTCAGCGGAATTTCATTCAACGGCACCCCCAAAGCATCGGAAACCGCGTTGGCTACCGCCGCCGCGGTGGGAATAATCGCCGGTTCACCGATCCCTTTCGCTCCCCAGGGCCCCAGGGGTTCCGGATCTTCAACAATGATTGTCTCCACTTCACCCACATCCATTATTGTGGGTAATAAATAGGTCGACAAATTCGGAGTTTTCACCATTCCCTGCTCAATCCGGAAATGTTCCGTGACAGCCCACCCCACCCCTTGTGTGGTACCGCCTTCCACCTGGCCTTCCAGGCCGGCGGGATTGATCGCCTTGCCGATGTCATGGGCGGCCCATATCTTTTCCACTGTGATGAGCCCGGTAAGGGTATCCACTTTTACCTGGGCAATATGCGCGGCATAAGAATAAGTGAAATACGCTTCGCCCTGTCCTTTGTCAGCGTCGAACGAAAGCCGTGGCACATGCCACCATCCGAGCATTTCCATCTGCCGGTTGCTAAGGAATAGGTGTTCGGCCAATTCGGGGAATTGTAGTGCATTGCCGTTGGCATTATCCGTCACCAAATCGTTCTTTATGGTAATTCGTTCGGGAGGACATTCCAGCAACTCTCCGGCCGCTGACAGCAAAACAGGGTTCAGTTTCCTTGCCGCTTCCCGGATGGCGTTGCCGGTCATGACTACATTGCGGCTGGCCACGGAGGGGCCGCTGTCCGGGACGTTCAGGCTGTCCGTCGGTAGAACCACTATCCGTTCCGGACTGACGCCCAGCGTTTCGGCCGTCATTTGGGTGATTACCGTCAGCGCGCCCTGCCCCATTTCCACCAATCCAAAGGCCACGGTCACCGAACCATCCCTCAGGATCTGAATCCGGGCGGCGGCTCCGTCCAGCGACCAACCCGCCGCGCCAAGACAATTACCGTAATGGCAGGCCGCTATCCCAAGTCCGTGAAGATAACGGGGACCGGGAGTGAGCTCTTTCCGCCGCTGATCCCATTGCGATGCCTCACGCACTTTCAAAATGGTTTCCCGGGCGCCCACGCTGTGGTCGATTCGCTGACCGGTGAGCGTTGTGTCGCCGGCCCGGAGAACATTCTTCAGTCGCAGTTCAACCGGATCGAGGTTCAGCCGCGCGGCAATGATATCCATCATCCGTTCATGACCGAAAGTGGCCTGGGGGGATCCGAATCCGCGGAAGGCACCGGCTGGGGGCAGATTCGTGTAATATGCTGTTGAACGAACTTTAATATTGGGAATTACGTAAGGTCCCATGGCCTGCATTGTGGCCCGATATGAAACAACCGTGGATAAGGTGGCGTAAGCCCCGGCATTTTCCTCCAGCGTGATTTCGGCCGCCAGCAACTTCCCGTCTCTACGGACACCCACCTTATAATGCATCCTGAACGGATGACGCTTACTGGTTAATTGCACGTCATCGCGGCGACGGTACACCATTTTCACCGGCCGACCGGTAGTGCGGGCGGCCAATGCCGTTCGGGCGCAGATTTCGGAAGGGACATCCTCTTTTCCGCCAAAAGCGCCGCCCGTGGGCGCCTGAATCACCCGGACTTTGCTGTAGGAAATGCCCAAACACTTCGCCACCGCTTTCCGGACATAAAAAGGACATTGAAGGGAACCGTAAATGGTCACTCTGTCGTCTTCTTCAGGGATGGCGATGCACCCCTGTGGTTCCAGGTAATAGTGCTCCTGGTAGGGTGTTTCGAAATCCGCTTCGATAATAATATCGGATTTATTGAAACCCGCGACGACGTCACCTTTGTTGGTCTGATGCCGGCAGGCAATGTTGGTTTCATGAATAAACCGATCGGTGGCCGACTTGCTCTCTTCGATTCCCAGGATCGGTGTGAACACTTCGTATTCCACCCCCACAAGTGAGGCGGCCTTCCGGGCGGCGGACGGAGATTCGGCGACAACCAGACTGATAGTATCCCCTACGTACCGGACAATTTCCGTTGCAAACAACGGTTGATCCTCGATGATTACTCCCACCTGATTGTCGCCCGGAACCTGATCGCCAAGGATTGAATCGATGTACCCCTCAACCGCCTGGGCTTTCTTCAAATCAATTCCCCGTATCCGACCGAAAGGGATGGTTGAAAACACCGGATAGGCAAAAATCATCCGGTCGACAGTCATGTCGGTCAGGAATTGCGTTTCCCCGGTCACTTTAGCGGGAGCATCGACGCGCGGGAGGGATTTGCCAATTTGATCCAATTTACCCGCCATTGTCAGTATTGTAATTCATTCCGATGGAAATAGCTCCAAATTGGCAAATCTGTCTTTGATTCATCGCGTCTAACGTTATGGAATCCTGTCGTTCTATTCAACCCGGATTATACAACAACCAAGCAAAACTCCGATATTCATCACGACACAAAGAGCATGAAGGATCAAATATCGAGACTCAATCCGACCTTCAGACTTTTTGACCTTCGGACTTTCGACAAACCTGACCGATTACAAAAAATCGATAATTTTTCCTTTTGCGACCTCTGCCTGCCCTGCCTGTCGGCCGTAGTGCCAACGTAGGCTGTTAATGACGAAGGAGTGTATCAGGGCGCCCCTGCGGTTATACACCACGAGGTACGGAATGATTGATAATCGACGATTGGCAACTCCCAACCCTTAGCTCCCAATCCCCGGTTCCTGTTACAAAATCCTAAAATCCCTTCGCTTCTGCGGTGAAAAACCGGATCACACCAAAAGGGAAGTGAATTCGAATTTTTCCCCGTCAAACAGACCTTGATCGCTCAGTTTCAATTTGGGAATAACCAGGAGCGCCATGAAAGATAAGGTCATAAAGGGCGCCCGCAATTGGGTACCCAGGGCTTTAGCCGCTCGGTCCAGTTCCGCGTAGCGCTGCGCGATCCCGAACCCGTCTTCCGCCGACATAAGCCCGGCGACGGGCAAGGGAAGTACCGTTTCCGTTGTGTCCGAAACAACGCACAGTCCCCCCCGGTTCTTTACTATCAGGTTCACCGCCCGACAAATCGGTTCATCGGAAACACCGACAGCGACAATATTATGCGAATCATGGGCCACCGATGAGGCAACGGCGCCTTTCTTTAATCCGAAATTCCGGATAAACCCGACGGCCGGCGCTTCATCCCGGTACCGGTTTACAACCGTTATTTTCAACAAATCACGCTCCACGTCCGAAACTAGGTTATTCTTCTCTATTTTAGGAATCTCAACACCAACTCCGGTCACCAACTGTCCCTCAATAACCTCCATAACTTTAATCCGGCTGCCGGCCGGTTCCACGGCAAAAGCGGCCGGTGTTTTTTCATTAACGCGAAAGCGATTGATCGTCGGCGCTTCAACCGACGGGATCAATGTCTCTCCCGCTTCCGCGATCAATTTGCCGTCCACCACCGTTTGCAGAATGGTAAATTGTTCAAAATTATCGATGACGACAAAATCGGCGGAGTCATTCGGTTGCAACAGCCCCACGTCCAAATCATAATGCTTCACCGGATTGACGCAGGCGCTACGTAACACATTGAATGTATCCATTCCTGACCGGAGGGCTTTTTTCACCATATCATTGATATGTCCCTGTTCCAGGTCGTCGGGATGTTTATCATCGCTGCATAACATGCACTTATCCGGATATGTTTCCATGAGCGGATAGAGTTCATCGAAATTCTTTGCCGCCGATCCTTCCCGGATTTGAATATACATTCCGTACCGGATTTTTTCCTCCGCCTCCGCCAGGGAAATGCATTCATGGTCGGTGGTGATCCCGGCTTGAATATAGGTTTGAGCATCCACTCCCCGTAAAGCCGGCGCGTGTCCGTCAATCTTCTTGTGGTATCGTTTGGCAAGCTCGAGTTTTTCCATCACTTCCGGCAACCGGTTCAAAACACCGGGGACATTCATCATTTCGCTTAAAAACCTGGTTTCGTCATTCTTAAAAAGAGTTTCTATTTCGGCCAGACCGATCTCCCCGCCTGCCGTTTCAAAAGGAGTTGCCGGCACACAGGAGGGCGCGCCGAAATAAAATTTGAAAGGAACCGTTTTCGCGTTTTCCAACATAAAACGCACCCCTTCGATACCCAGCACATTTCCGATTTCATGGGGATCCGAAACCGTGGCAACGGTTCCGTGAACCGACGCCAGCCGGGCAAATTCCGAGGGGATCAACAGGGAACTCTCAATGTGGATATGAGCGTCGATCAGTCCCGGTATGATGTAATTCGCATAGGTCTTACGGTCTTCAGTAATCTCGACAATCCTGTCCCCGGCAATCCGGATTGTCCCGGGGAAAATCCGCCGGTTGATTACGTCCACAATATTTCCGGATACGGAATCGATTTGTTTGATCATCGTTTTATGGTTCCTGGATTTCGTTAACAATACAGTGAAAATTCAAATTTGTCAATCGGCAAAGTGCGAAAGCCACCGGGCGCACATGAAAAAATCAGGACAACGACCGGGGAAAGGTATATGATTATTTCAAATTTGAATCGTCAAAAAGCTGTAAAATAATTCCTTACTCCGCCTCTTCATGGGCCTCTGTAAGCGCGGCGGCTTTCCGTTAAGTCAATCCTCAATTTCAACTTTCAATTTTTCCCGGTACGGTTACTATATTTGCCTATGAATTTCTTCAACCTGCTTTACAAAGACGCTGCCGACGCTCATGGCGCCTGCATCGCCATTTTCGGCGCCGGCGGAAAAACAAGCTTATTGTACCGGATCGGGGAAGAGCTGGCCTGCTACTACCGAAAAGTACTATTGACATCCCTGACAAAATCCGGTTATCGCGAAAATCAAAATGCCGTCCTGCTGGATCAAATTGAACATGATAAACCGGAAGCGCTTTTTGAAACGATGAACCCGGTAATGCTCATGCAATCGGTAATTGAGCGTAAAAAATACATTGGAATTTCGGAGGAAAAATTACGGCTATTTTGGCGACAGGCGGACGTATGTCTCTTCGAGTGCGATGGTGCGCGGAAGCGTTCCCTGAAAATACATACCGATCACGACCCATCCATCCCCTCTTTCACCGACAAAGCCATCATTGTTGTGGGAGCCGATGTGGTAAACACGAAACTTTCCGACGGGAGGGTTCACCGTCCGGAGCTGTTTTCGGCGCATTGGAATTGCTCCCCGGATTCCGTTTTATCGGTGCCGTTTATTACCCGCGTCGTTACTTCCGAAAAAGGGTACCTTCGTAAAATCCCTCCGTCGGTCGATCGGATTTATTTTATCAACAAGGCCGATACGTTCCCCGAAAAAGCGCGACGGTTGGCCTCATCGATCGCCGGAACCTCCGGGCGCCCCGTCTTTTACGGTAGTGTGCGGAAAGGATTTTATCATTCCGCCGATCACGGCGACCATGACGGCGGTCCGCCGGAATAATGATCCCGAATTTTTCAATTCCAATAAATATTTTGAGTTAATTTCAATAATCATGCGGAGAGAGTCATCCCTTTGTTCAGCCACATAAACGTTTGGGTCCGGGGAGCCGGCGAACTGGGAAGCGCAACGGCGCACATCCTTCACCAATCCGGATTTCCCACCATCCTGTCCGATTTATTGCCGCCCCTGGCGATCCGGCGTACGGTAACCTTCAGCGACGCCCTGATCACCGGGGCAATGGAAGTGGAAGACGTAAAGGCCGTCAAATGCGACCCGGAGAAGATGGCCCGCATTCAGGCTGAAGGGCACATCCCCATCGTGATTGACGACCGGATTGTCCCGCGTAAAGTAAAGCCTCACGTTTATGTGGATGCCCGAATGTTAAAAAAAGTAGTCGCAAACCCGTGTGATAAAAATACTTTTGTAATCGGTTTGGGACCGGGGTTCACGGCGGGAGAAAATTGCGACGTCGTTATCGAAACTCACCGTGGTCACGACTTGGGGAAAATAATCCGGAACGGAAGCCCCCGGGAAAACACCGGAATCCCGGGGGTTCTGGGCGGCGAAACCATCCGGCGGGTAATCTACGCCCCTGCAAGCGGCAATATCGAGTGGAATCTGGAAATCGGTTCCCGGATCACCAGGGGTGACGCACTCGGAACAATCGATAAAAAAACCGTTATCCAGGCGCCTCTTACGGGCCTGGTCAGAGGACTGATTTCCCCTTTGGTACCGGTTCGGAAAGGGTTGAAAATCGCCGACATTGATCCACGCGGATCCGACGTCGACTTCCGAACCATCTCCGATAAATCGCGTTTGGTGGGCCGGGGCGTACTGGAGGCAATCCTGATTCATTTAAATTCCAAAGCCGGGCACAACACGTAACGGAAATAACATGGAAAAAAGTTTGCACAAAGCGCTGTTGGAATACGATTTCAGACAACCGGCGGCACTCTGTTCCCAACTGGAATGGAAAGGATCGGTACCCCGCAAGGATTTTCCTCTCATGTTGGTATTGGCTGATGGAAATACGATCGGCACCATCGGCGGCGGGAACATGGAATACGCGGTGATCGAACTGGCAAAAAAGGTGCTCCAATCCCGCCAACCCGTTTTTCAGGAATTCGATCTGAATTATTCAAAAGCCATGGCCCCGGGAAGTATCTGCGGTGGTTACACCAAAATTCTGGTGGAACCGTTCACGCCGGAAATACAATCGTTTCTGCGTTCGCTTCACTCCCCGGAACCGACCGGACAAAGCATCATCGTCACCTGCGTAGAGCGGGGGGAACCTCTAAGAAGCGACCGGTTTCGCGTTGAACCCGGGACCGGCAAACACTCCCTGCCGGAACGGGTGTTGGCTGCCATTCGCAAGGCCCGTGATCGTCGCAAGGCGGTATCGGTCGACCTGGATTCCGCGTTCTACCTGGTGCAACCCCTTGCACCTCCTCCGGTTCTGCACCTGTTTGGCGCCGGTCACATAGGCAAAGCGGTGGCGGAATTGGCCCATTTTATCGATTTGGAGGTAATTGTTTACGATGACCGTCGCGAACTTTCAAGTCCGGAACGATTCCCGGAGGCGACACTATTCCCCACCGAATCTTTCGATCGGATAATCGATGAGGCTCCTATTGCGCCGCAGGATTTCGTTTTAATCGCCACGCGCGGTCACCAGCACGACCTGGTTCTTCTGCGTGATCTCCTGAAAAAGGAGGTGGCCTACATCGGATTAATGAGCAGTCGCCGGAAATGGCAAATTTTGTCGGAAGCCCTGTTGGCGGAAGAATTCCCCCCCAAGAGTATCCGCAAAGTGCATGCCCCCGTTGGGCTGGACATTCATTCCAAAACCGTTCCGGAAATAGCCGTAAGCATCATTTCCGAAATAATCGGGGAGTACCGTTCGGAACGATAACGGAATCGGAAACCGTAACCCGTTCCGCTAAAAACCATTTGAACATCTCACGGGAAACGGCGCCCGGCGGATATATTATGACAAGCCGAATTGCGTTCCGTTACCCATGCCAACCATGAAACAGGCAAAGACACCATAATCATGTTTGATAAAATTTCCCCGGCAACCCGGAGTTGCCGGGGAAACGGTTTAAAATATTTCTATTTTATTCCCAATAATTCAACTTCAAAAATAAGCGTACTGTTGGGACCGATCGTGGGCCCTGCCTGACGTTCGCCGTAGGCAAGATCAGAGGGGATATATAGTTCCCATTTGCTGCCCACCGGCATCAGTTGCAACGCTTCGGTCCACCCCCGGATTACCCGGTTCAGGGTAAATGTTACCGGTTCTCCGCGCTCATAGGAACTATCAAAGACGGTACCGTCAATGAGGGAACCTTTATAATGCACGGTGACCTCGTCGGTTGCTTTTGGACGCTGGCCATCCCCTTCACGAATGATTTTATATTGGAGCCCGCTGTCCAGGGTAACAACGCCTTTTTTCCTGGCGTTCTCTTTCAAAAAGGCCTCGCCGGTAGCCTTATTTTTTTCCGCTTCCTGCTTGGCTTCTTCCTGTTTTTGAACGCGTAACTGACGTTGGAATTCCTGAATAACCGCTTGTGATTCATCCGCAGTCAGGAGCAAATCGCGATCATAGTAGGCATCTTTCAACCCCTGAGAAAAAATTTCCGGATCAATATCTATCGACTCAGCTTTATACCGCGTGGCAAAATCCATCCCGATACTATAACTTAAGGAGTCTTTTTGTGATCCAAGGTTCGTTACCGCCTGTTTCTGTCCGCTGTCAGAACAGGCAAAATAGAACAACACAAAAAGCAAAATTGCTTTGTATTTCATGAAAATACCTTTCTTATTGAATGGCAGGGGTAAAAGAATTTTATGTAAAGTAAATAATGCGCCGGAAATTCAATTACCTGCTTACCATGATGATTATCTTAGTGTGTGGTCGCATATTATGTCTTCCTGCAACCGTGTTCAAAACCAATAGTTCCGCATCGGGACAATCTATCGTTTCGGTGGCAAGGACTTCAACTGATTTTTGTGCTTTTTTTAGGCGACCACGATTTATTTATTCCTGGCGGTTTCCTGGTACACACTATATAACAACAGAGCAACTCCAGTCACGATTGCCACCAAGGCCAATCCTAAAATCGGATGTTGAGCCAGAAAAGTTAAAATCGATTTTATAAAAGCCAAGACGAAAATAATGACACCGCCAAATATGAGGTATAATCCCACTTGTTTCATGTTCTGTTCCTCCTTACTGAAGTTCCATCCTTAATAGCACCACTAAATTTCCTTTAATTTTTTTCCATCAAACGGACTTAAATAGTGCATTTATTGCGGGTAAAAGATAAAATACAAACCGTTTATAATCAGGTTAATTCAATCATTCATGCACAATACCGAAATAAATATTCAATCTTTCCGCGGTGGATACGATAATAATTTTACCTATGTCGTAAATAACGGACGGGCGGAAACCCAAGTAATGATCGATGCCGCCGTACCCCTGGAAATCGTCCAACCATCCCTGAACACCAATCCCAAGGCCATTCTGATTACCCATACTCACGGTGATCACATCGCCTATTTAGCGGAGTACACGGAAAAATTTCCCGAAATAAGCGTCGTTATCTTTGCCGGCTCCGCGAATCGAATTCCGGGCCGGAAAATTTACCCGGTGAAAGACGGCGATCTCATTACGATCGGAGGGCTGGAAATCCGCATTCTCCATACACCCGGCCATTATTATGATTCACTTTGCTTTAGAATCGGAGACGCCCTGTTCACCGGCGACACCCTGTTTGTCGGACGTACCGGCAGAACCATTAGCGCGGGAAGCAATATCAGCCAACTTTACAACTCCGTGTACAAAAAGTTACTCGTACTTCCCCCTTCCACCATCATTTATCCGGGACATGATTACGGACCACAACCGACAATTACCATCCGGGAAAACATCAAAATCAGTCCCCTGCTTCAGGCCCGGGATGAAAAGGATTTCGAACAACGAATGGAAGCTTTTGAAAATCAGCGAAAACAATATTAGTAAAGGAGCAATTATGAATAATATTCCGTATAAAACCATTGCCGGAATCCTGCCGCTTGCTGTCCTGCTGTTATTTTTATCCACAAACAGCGGATGCAACAAAACCACGGAATGTTCCGATTGCGGGGGCGGGTTGACCGGCGGGTATCTGTACAAACGGGTCACACAGGAAGACCTGACACAATTAGGCGGTATTGAGGGAATTACCCTCGACGCCTGTATTCGTTATAAATTCCTGACCGAAGATGAGTTCGATCTTGAATCCGTAGACATCGTGGATAATTGCTGTTGCGATCAGTACGAATTGGGAAATTGATTCGATATATTCAAGCCCAAATCAGGCGATAGAGAATTTTTCCCACAATCAAATTCCGTGGGGAAAATAAGGGTCAAGCGGTTCGTTCCCGATGAATATTTACATTGTAGTGGAAACGGCATTCCCCAAATCCGCGACTTCCATAAAAAAGCCCTGACAATTTTCTTTTCGTTGTAATTTTCCGGTCTGTTCACTTCAATCCGACAATGATTTTGAAAACTTACCAACGGGATAAAAACCCGACCAAAGCCGTTATCGGTCTACATGGCTGGACCGGGGACGAACATTCTCTCCGTCCCGTGGCCATTGGTGTGAATCTCAGGAACGCCAAGTGGTATTTCCCCCGGGCGCCGTACCCTGTGGACCAGGGGACGGGTTATTCATGGTTCCGTGGATCGGATGAAGAGGGGTGGGAATACAAAGCGACATTCGACTTACTGGATTCCCTCCTGGATAAAATTCGGGCGGAGGGCTTTCCTCCCGAAGCAATTTACATGGTCGGATTTT
The DNA here is from genome assembly GCA_027021785.1 of Fidelibacterota bacterium. Lineage (GTDB taxonomy): Bacteria > Fidelibacterota > Marinisomatia > Marinisomatales > JAADGP01 > JAADGP01. The sequence goes on from JALUTR010000053.1 coordinate 14,377, forward strand.
CGCAAGGCGCCAGCCTGGCGATGGAATATGCCCTGCGGTTGCCATATACCCTGGGAGGAATTGTCCCCATCGCCGGTTTCGTTAAATTCCCCGAACGATTAAAACGTTCCGCCACCCAACCCGGCCGCTCCACCCCGGTACTTATCATGCACGGTGAACGGGACACCATTGTCAAACCCGAGGCCGCTAACAATACATTACGCTTTTTGCAGGAGTTGGGGAATCCGGTCCGGATGGAGACCTATCCCGCGAATCATAAAATTCCGGTTCGCGCCATGAGCTTGATCAGGGACTTTGTGAGTCGCGATGCGGAAACAGCAGATGATTCGTAATCGGAATCGTGTCTTCCAACATCAAAATTTCATCGATAAACCATGATACCGCACAACCCGGCGTTCGTGGGATTCAATTAATCCCCCGCCCGGTCCACAACGATGTCTTATGAGTAAAAAGCCGCAAATACACCCCTTACTGGATGCCGAAAAACAAAACCAGGCCCGGCAATACGAAAAGGAAAAGCGAATCCTGGGCCTTATCGGATCCGGTATTTCACTGGTTTTTCTGTTGACCTTCTATTACAGTGGTTTCAGTTATCGGCTGGCCAACCTGAACGATCAATCGGTCCTCCGGACCTTCATTATCTATATTTTTGTTTTCCAAACCCTGGCCACGATTGTCGGTCTGCCGTTGACCTATATTCAATCCTACATCCATGAACACCGCTGGAATTTCTCAAACTATACACACAAAACCTGGGCCCTCGATCAACTTAAATCTTTCCTGGTAAGTCTGATCCTGATGCCGCTTTTAATCGGATTGCTTTACTGGGTCATGGCCCGGTATCCCGATTACTGGTGGTTAATCGCCGGTCTGGGAATCGCCGTGGTTGGTGTCATTTTCGCGACTTTATTTCCGGTGCTTATCCTACCCATCTTTAATAAATACGACCCCATTGATGACGAGGAACTGACCTCCCGGTTAACGCAAATATTACAAAAAGCGGGTTTAAAGCCCGGCGGCTTCTTTAAACAGGACATGAGCCGCCAAACCAAAAAAGAAAATGCCTTTTTAGCGGGATTGGGTAAGACGCGGCGCGTGGTCCTGGCGGATAATCTGTTGGACAACATGACCGTTCCGGAAATCGAATCGGTGATTGCCCATGAAGTGGGCCATTACCGACATGCTCATATCTGGAAAAATATTGCCCTTGGCACCATACAGCAACTGATTGTCTTTTGGATTCTGGACTGGTTCATGAGAGCCAACTTCCCACATTTTCTTGAATCGGTGCGCTGGAATCTTACCCTGTTCCCCATCCTGGCCCTGACGATGGGTTTTATCTCCGGGTTTTTATTCGGCCCCTTAAACCTGACGCTGTCACGGTTTTTTGAACGTCAGGCCGATCGAATCGCCCTGGAGCTGATTCCCGGTCCCGCCGCGTTCAAATCGGCCATGGCCGGCCTGGCAAACCGCAATTTATCCAACGCCTATCCTTCCCGGTGGATAAAATGGCTCTATTATTCCCATCCCCCCATCGGGGAGCGCCTGGCATTCGCGGAATCGTTTGAGTCCGCTTCCACCTCAAAATAAGGCCCACACTTGCGTGCCGGTTTATTCACGGGTTGATAAGATAAAAACTATTCCGGACGGACATTGATTGCCCGGTCACCCTTTACATCAAAATCGACATCAAACAACACCCGTTGTCCGGGGCGGAGACCGCGCTGCTGCAAATGGGGCCGCAGTCCGCTTACGTGGACAAAATAATCGTCCCCGTTTTCATCCTGGATGAAACCAAACCCCCGATTCGGGTCGTATTCTTTCACAATTCCTCTCTTCATTGTCGCTCCATTTTGGTCCTGATAATCAAAATAGGATCGTTATTATGCTATTTGTATTCCTCATTTCCAGGTATTCACTAAGGCTAAGATACAGGCGCCGGCGGAATGCGTGTCGTAACGTAGTGGAGATCCCGACAGAGCGAAGTGAATGTCGGGAAAACGTGAAACTCCAATAAGGGTCGTTGAAAATGAAGAATACATGTTATTTATCCGAGCATATGCTTTATATGTCCATATAATTGTTATAATCGTTACTAACATTTCTCATGAATATTAGCCTTCCTATAGTATTGTTTAGAATAGGGTTGTACAATATCGATCAATGGTTTTTTCAAAAAATGGTTTAACTTGGTATTTCATGATATCTTGTCGCCTTGCCCCGATTTAAATCGGGGCACAGCGACTGCTTCTTTTGGTACTTTTCTTACGCTAAGAAAAGTACGAATCAAATCCACCATAATGCTTAATACCATATCCTTTTAAACAACTACATTCAAGTCAATTTCAATAGTAAAAATTGCGCGGATATCGAAGTGAGAAATGTTAGATCGTTATTTATTGGGGTGATGGATTCCTTCTTCAGAAATCCAAACATCCACCAGTTTTCGTTCAACCGTTTCAAAGTAAACATTCCGTATTTTTATTCGTTCCGGGAGATCGTGTCCCAATTCTTCCGGAGGAGCCTCTTCCAAAGGAATTTCGGCTGCTTTCAGGGTGGGGTGAATCTTTATGGTTTCTCCGGCGAATATCACCGGTTTACGAAGTTCTCCGGCACTGAGGGCAACCAGCCGGCTGCCTACTTTATTGATAAAACCCAGGTCTTTTCCGATTGCATCCACCCCCAGGACCACCGCGTCACACTGCGTCATTGACTGAGCAATCTGGGCCTCGGTAATTAATATCACCTCCACAACCGACGACAATTCCCGGGCCAGGTCTACTCCTTCATACAAGGGGCGTGATTCGGTAACAATTACCTGTTGAATCAGGTTTTCCTCGGCGGCGGCAAGCAGCAGGGCCTTTACGGTCGAACCGGATGAATGCGTCAATACACAGCGGAATTTTTGTGTTCGAAAATAGCGCAACCCGTGGGCTACTATTTTATCGAGGGCCGTCTCAATCCGCTCTTCCAATTCATCAATGGCGTCACGCACTTCCTTCTTAAGCCTATCAACCGTGATTCCACTCGACATACTGTTACCCACAAGTACCATCGCGTTGACAATAGGAATCATACTGGGGCGCGCGGCGCCGATTTCCCTGACCAGAGATCGTATCCATCCTCT
>JALUTR010000054.1 GCA_027021785.1 Fidelibacterota bacterium
GGAAAGGCAGGTTAATGTCAAATTGGCAAACAATGCCTCTCTTACTTCTTCAGGAGGAGTTTTGGATATTATCGGCATCTCCACCGCCACCACCACCATAGACAATCAAGGCTCGGGAACTTATTCCTTTAACATATCGGGAGGAACATTTAACGCCAATTACTACCAGTTTAAGAATATGGATTCAAACGGCCTTAATTTTTCAAATTCTCCAACTATTACTTCTCTTTCTTACGGAGATTTTGAATTGGCTGTTAATGGAGGGACTATGATAAGTGTGGCGGGAGCTGTGATAGATGCAAATCCTTTAAAGACTATCATGTCTGTCGGTTTTGCCACTTCCACCGGTATAAGCAGTGGTTATAATGTAACAGAAAGCGGAAGCTCGGTAAGTTCATGGAGATTTAATAATCATTATGGAAACTTTGACGGCGAAGCAAATGACAATGATCCGGCGGGTGATCCCGGTTATCTTATTTGGGATGACAGTGCGGCTGATATTACAATTTCCGGAAATGTTTATTCTGATGAAGGTTCTACCGTCAGCAGTGTTTGTGATGGTTTAACTCAAAATGTGAGGTTAATGGTTCAGGGTGCCGGAAATTATACTTCTTCTTGCAATGCTTCTACCGGATATTTCAGTATCAGTGGAGTTTATTTTAACCCGGGAGATGTTTTGACTCTTTATTTGGATACAAACGGTGGAGTCAGAGCGGCAAATATATCGGTGGATCCGCTTACAAATATTTCTGATATGCACCTTTATGAGAATAGAACAATAGTTCGTCATGAAGATTCATCTCCGATAAATATTTCTGACTTGGCGGTTTATGATTCCAGTGATGATTCTGATATTCCTTTTACCGCCACAATCGGATCTCCCGATTCTCTAACTATTCCTGCAGAAAATAAATTGATAATCTGGAGCAATAAAACTTTTGCTCCGGCCGGAAATATAACTTTAAACTCCGGAGGTTCAGGAAGTGCCGCAGATGGAACATTGGAGGCTTACTCAAACGCCACTTTATCTGCTTCAGGAAACCAAACATATTTTGTGGGTGGCAGTTGGATTTTTAATTCCGGGGCATCTTTTAGCGCTGCCAACTCAAGTGTAAACTTCACCGCCACCACAACCGGAAAAACCATAAGCTCAAACTCTTCAGATTTTTACAATTTAAGCTTTAACGGCTCCGGAGGTTCTTGGACTTTTCAAGACACCAACGCCACCACCACAAACGATATGACCATCACTCAAGGTTCGGTAACTCTGCCTTCGGGCACCACCGTCATCGGAGGCTCTTTTGACAATGCGGGAGGTTCATTTACTCACAACTCCGGAACAATAAAGATGACTTCAAGCTCGGCAAAAAATATCAAACTGGGAGGCTCGGACGCTTATAATCTAACATTTGACGGCACCGGTTCTTTCAGTTTCCAAGACACCAACGCCACCACCACAAATGACATGACCATCACTCAAGGTTCGGTAACTCTGCCTTCGGGCACCACCGTCATCGGAGGCTCTTTCTTAAACCAAGGCTCCTTCACTCACTCAAACGGATCCGTGCTTTTCAACTCCTCGGCAACGGGAAAAAGCATAGACCCCGGCTCATCAAGTTTTTATGATCTTGAATTTGATAATGCTTCTGGAGGCTGGACCATTTCTCAAAACGCCACCACTACAAACAGCTTTACTCTCACCAACGCCAACGACTTTACTTTGTCTTCCGGAAAAACACTTGAAGTGGGCGGGACTTTCACAAATTCAGTCGGAGGAGCAGTCACCACTTGGACCGGATCAACTCTTTACTTAAATTCCGGCACAAGCTTTAACCTAAACACCAAGACTCAAGGGCAAGACAGCTATGACACTTTAAAAATCGGAGCAAATACTGATATCAGTATGTGGAATTCAGCCGCTTCAACTTACAATGTTGATGCTTCAGGTTCCTTGTACTCACAAGACCACAATAACGTTGACGGCAGTCTTTATATCTTTGGAGATTATACAAAAAGCTCCGGCTCCGATTATTGGAGTTATGCCACAGATTTTGATGGAACGGATCTTTCCGGAGGTTCGGAAAGGCAGGTTAATGTCAAATTGGCAAACAATGCCTCTCTTACTTCTTCAGGAGGAGTTTTGGATATTATCGGCATCTCCACCGCCACCACCACCATAGACAATCAAGGTTCGGGAACTTATTCCTTTAACATATCGGGAGGAACATTTAATGCCAACTACTACCAGTTTAAAAATATGGATTCCAACGGCCTTAATTTTTCAAATTCTCCAACCATTACTTCTCTTTCTTACGGAGATTTTGAATTGGCCGTTAATGGAGGGACTATGATGACAATAGCATCAACCACAATTGATGCCAATCCACTTCTTCAAATATTTAATGTCGGCTTTGCAACTTCCACCGGAGTAACAGCCGGATGGAATGTCACAGAGAGTGGAACAGCAGCTTCTTACTGGTGGTTTAGAGGTCATTATGGAAACTTTGACGGCGAAGCAAATGATAATGATCCGGCGGGAAATCCCGGTTATATAAAATGGGATGATTCCGGTGTTGATATAGCTGTATCGGGAAATGTTTATTCCAATCATGGAGTTACGGCTATCGGCAATCCACCTTGTGATGGCTCCACTCAAGTTGTGAAACTTGTTGTAAACGGGTCAAACTCATATACGGCAAGCTGTGATTCTCTAACGGGAGCTTACTCTATGCCAAGTGTGCAGTTTACAGGTGATGTTGTGCTGACTGTCTTTTTGGATGGGGTTTCAAACAAGGCTGTAACTGTAACAAAAACTCCAATATCAGATATTACCGATATGGATTTATATGAAAATGTTTTAATAGTACGCAATGAAGATGTAAATCCGATAAGTGTAGCGGATCTTGCCGTTTATGATCTTGATGATGACAGTGATATTCCATTTAATGCTGTGGATGGGGTTAACGACACACTTACTGTTAATCCGGAAACGGAGCTTCATATTTGGACGGGAAAAGAATTTAAACCGGCCGGAAATATAACTTTAAACTCCGGGGGTTCGGGAAGTTCTTTGGATGGGAAGCTTCATATTTCAAATAGCGCCACCTTTACCGGACAAGGAACGGAATCTTATTCTGTGGGCGGAGGATTTCAAGTGAGTTCGGGTGCAAGTTTTATTCCGGCAAGCACTTCTGTAAGTTTTACCGCCACAACCACGGGAAAGTCAATTTCATCTGCCGGCTCAATAAGTTTTTATGACGTGGAGTTTAATGGTCAGGGAGGAGAATGGCTGCTGAGTGGAAACCTTAGCTCCCAAAACAGTTTTTCCATAACTAACGGCACCTTTAGCGGTACGGGAGATGTAAGCATTGAGTCGGGAGGTCTTAGCGGTTCCGGAATTATAGCTATGACCGGAGGGACATTTAACTTAAAAGATACCGGAAACTTTGGAGGAAATAATGCCTGGAGTTTTTATAATTTAACTCTCGGTGACGGTGTATCAACGAAAACAACAAGCAAAACAGGAACGGGTACAACCACAATTTCCGGTGTTCTCAATATTGCGGTAAACCATACTTTAAATGCGGGATCGTCAGTTTGGGATATTTCCGGAGGAGGGACGCCCTTTGTAATAAACGGCTCTTTTAATGCTCAAAGCACTTTATTTGAATATACCGCCACAACAACGACCAATATAGCCGATACCACTTATAATAATTTAAGTCTAAAGCCTGCCGGAGCGGGAAATCCGACTTACAATTTACAGGGAGGAATTTTAACCGTAAACGGAGATCTTGTTATTGGGGACGGAAGCAATCAAGTTTCAGTTGATGCAAACACCAACGATCCAAGCATAAGTATTTTGGGTGATGTTAACATAAACTCCAACGGAGCTTTTACAGCTTCAAACGTTGGGGCTTTATCTGTTGGGGGCAGCTGGACAAACCAAGGCTCCTTCACTCACTCAAACGGATCCGTGCTTTTCAACTCCTCGGCAACGGGAAAAAGCATAGACCCCGGCTCATCAAGTTTTTATGATCT
>JALUTR010000055.1 GCA_027021785.1 Fidelibacterota bacterium
TAAGAATGGCTGTCTGGTGGCTGATATGTCCTCGGATATTTTCAGCAGGCCGTTGGAGATTGAAAGGTTTGGGTTAATCTATGCCGGAGCGCAGAAAAACCTCGGCCCTGCGGGAGTTACACTGGTGATCGTTAAAGAAGAATTGTTGGGTAACGTCTCGCGCCCGATTCCAACCATGCTGGATTATCGTACCCATATCGATAAACAGTCCATGTACAATACCCCGCCGGTGTTCAGCATTTTTGTTGTGAATCAGACCTTGCGTTGGATTAAGGCGCTTGGCGGTGTGGAAGCGATTGAACGGAAGAATGCGGAAAAGGCGCAAAAATTGTATTCCGAAATCGAACGCAACACACTGTTTGAAAGTCCCGTCGCACCCGAAGACCGTTCGGTAATGAATATTCCGTTTATTATGAAAGATCCGCAACTGGAGCCGGAGTTTTTGGCTTTTACCGAAAAACGGGGGCTTGTTACGTTGAAAGGACACCGTTCGGTTGGTGGTTTCCGGGCTTCGATTTACAACGCCATGCCGGAGGAAGGTGTTGACCTCCTGATCGCCGCCATGCGGGAGTTTGAGGAGTTGAAAGGGTAGAGGCCGTCGGAGCCGTTTACAACTGTCCTTTGGTTCATTGTCGGGAGACCATGAACGATCAGGCTCAATTATACCGATATAAACTAAATAGGATAGAATCGGCGCGACGCGCTTCAGGAGCACGTCGCACCGCGGTGAATTATAATTCCTTTAGATCCTTTAAGAGATCGGACAGCATTTGTTTCGCGTCACCGAAAACCATGATCGCGTTATCGTACCCGAACAATTCGTTGGGGATACCGGCAAATCCGGGATTCATGGTTCTTTTATTGATAATAACCGTCCGGGCTTTATCCACGTCAAGGATCGGCATGCCGTAGATCGGACTGGATTTGTCATGCCGGGCGGCGGGATTGACGACATCATTGGCCCCCAATATCAGGGCGATATCGCAATCCTCGAACTCGGGGTTGATTTCATCCAGGTCCTTTAGCTGCTCGTAGGGCACATTTGCTTCGGCCAATAACACGTTCATGTGGCCGGGCATTCTTCCGGCGACGGGGTGAATGGCGTATAGTACTTTTTTCCCTTTGCCTTCCAGGTAATCCGCAAGCTCACGTACGGCATGCTGAGCCTGGGCAACGGCCAGACCATAACCGGGGACGATGATTATCTTTTCGGCGGCATCGAAAATCATGGCCGCCTCTTCGGTCGAATAACTCTTGATATTCATCTGTTTTTGAGCCCCGGTCGCACCTTGTTGTTCCAGGCCGACGGCGCCGAAAATAACATTCGCCAGGGACCGGTTCATGCCCTTACACATGATGTTGGTCAAAATCAAACCGGAAGCGCCGACCAGTGCCCCGCTGATGATCAGACCGTTGTTCAACAGCACGAACCCGGTCGCGGCGGCGGCGACACCGGAATAGGAGTTCAATAAGGAGATCACTACCGGCATATCGGCGCCGCCGATTGGAATCACAATGGTGATCCCCAGCAGCGCGGAAAAGACAGCGATTCCGATAAAATACCACATCATGTTAACCGGAACGACCACCATGCCGACGGCGAAACCGATCAGCAATATGGCGATCACGGCGTTGAGTAATTTATGACCGGGAAAGACGATGGGACGCCCGGAAATAAGGCCTTGAAGTTTGCAGAAAGCGATAAAACTTCCGGTGAAAGTGAGTGTACCCACCAGTACGCTCAAGGCGATGGTCGACAGGAGGAACGTCTCTTGTTCCCCGCCCGCGACCTTGGGGGCCGCGTTGGCGTAAAATTCGGCGGCGGCAACCAGGGCGGAAGCGCCCCCTCCGAAACCGTTGAAAATGGCCACCATTTGAGGCATGCCGGTCATTTTGACTTTTATGGCAAAGACGGCGCCGATAATCGAACCGATGATAATTCCGATGGCAATCAGCTTGTAATCCAGGGCCTCGTAGGCGACCAGCGTGGCTACAATGGCAATGAGCATTCCCACGGAAGCGATCAGGTTCCCGTTCCGGGCGGTTTTGGGGTGACTTAGACGTTTAAGTCCGACGATAAATAAAACGGCGGCTAAAACGTAGGCAAGGTTTGCGTATTCCATGGTGCCGTCTCCTATCGTCTTTTAAACATTTTGAGCATTCGATCGGTGACCATGAAACCACCAACCACGTTAATTGTGGCAAAGATTACGGCGATCAAGCCAAGCCAGGTACCTATTTCACCGCTGACCTGGGAAGCAATGATCGCGCCTACAATGGAAATTCCCGAAATGGCATTTGAACCCGACATTAACGGGGTGTGCAGGGTGGGAGGTACCTTTGTAATGACTTCAAAACCGATAAAAATTGCCAAAATAAAGACCGTTAAAATATTGATGTCCATTTTTAGCCCCTTAATTATTTAGTGCCTGCCTGGTGCGTTCATCCACAATGTCGCCATCATGTGTGAACATTGCTCCGGCAATGATTTCATCGTCCATATTCAGATTGATTTCACCCTCCGGACAAATGTGAAGGACCAAACTCACGATATTCTTTGCGTAAAGTTGACTGGCATGAATCGGCATTGTACTGGGAAGATTCAGCCTGCCGTCGATAGTCACCTTATGCTTGGTGGTGATTTTACCGGGTTCGGTCAATTCGCAATTTCCGCCGTTTTCCGCGGCCAGATCGATAATAACACTTCCCGGCGACATCCCTTCCACCATATCGGCAGGAATTAAGATCGGCGCCGGTTTCCCCGGGATCAATGCCGTGGTAATAACCAAATCCGACTTCGCAATATGTTCTTTAATCAATGCCCGTTGGCGTTTCAGATAGGATTCGGAAGTCTCCTTGGCATATCCGCCTTCCACAACAACTTCCTCTTCGTTGGCGGGTACTTCAACAAACCTGGCGCCTAAGCTTTCCACCTGTTCCTTCACCTCCGGCCGAACATCGAACGCTTCGACCTGTGCGCCCAACCGCTTCGCGGTGGCGATCGCCTGCAGTCCTGCTACTCCGGCGCCCAGGATCAATACCTTCGCGGGCGGAATCGTTCCCGCGGCGGTCATTAATAAAGGCATGTATTTACCTAAATGAACGGCGCCGATGAGGACCGCCTTGTAACCGGCGATGTTGCTTTGGGAACTAAGGGCATCCATCTTTTGAGCAAGTGTAGTCCGGGGGAGGAGATTCATTGAGAATCCGGTTATCTTGTTTTCAACAAACTTCCGGACCGCTTCGATTTCCATGGTAGTCTGGAAAAACGAGATGTAGGCCGATCCTTCCTTAAAAAGATCAGCTTCGTGTTTGCCAATGTCGGGGTTCAATCGTGGCGAATCAACCTTGAGAATCAAATCAGCATTGCGGTAAAGTTCTTCAACATTGTTAATAATACTTGCACCGGCAGCTTGGTATTCTTCATCGGAAATAAAAGCGCCGGCACCGGCGCCGGCCTGAACATGAACGGTCAATCCCTTCTTAACCAATTCTTTTACCGTGGCGGGAATTGCCGCCACACGCCGCTCACCAGGGGTGATTTCTTTTGGTATTGCGACTATCATCGAAGTTTCTCCTTAATCAACTATTTTAACGAAACTGCCAAAATCGAAATATCGTGTTTAAAAATAGAATTAAAATTACGAACTAATTGACATCCCTCATTACTAAAAAGTATAAAACATGATAATCCCGCCGGCTAAGGTTGGTGAGTAATGGAAAACACGAAAGAACGCAAAAACCAAGCTAAACCGTTTGGTGCCTGGGATTTGGTTCTTGGTTCTTGGCTCTTGGCTCTTGGCGATTGGTTCTTGGTTCTTTATATATGGAAAATAGGTGTTGTTAAGGACCGACGAATTCAACTTCAATGTTATTCATGGCATGATCAACGAGATCGGTAAGGGTTAAATTTTCCTCACAAAATTCCACATCCCGTAACCTTGCTTTGGTGATCGGGTGCCGGGGCACGTAAAGCGTGCAGCAATCCTGATGCGGCAAGATGGAA
>JALUTR010000056.1 GCA_027021785.1 Fidelibacterota bacterium
TCCGTTGGGGTTATTGTTATACCTTGAACCTGCCAATCAAATTGTTCAATCCCTCTACCTCGCTGTTCAACTGCTCCGCCGAAGCCGCCAATTCCTGGGCGCCCGACGCCGCCTCACGGGCAACCGACGATATCGTCTCCACATTCTTCGATATCTCCTCCGCTCCCGAACTCTGCTCATCCGTCGCCGATGCTATCTGACTCATCGCACGCGTTACATTGGCTATCGACGTGGCTATACGCTCCAACGCCTCTCCCGACTGCGAGGCCAACTCCTGACCCGTCTTCGACTGCTCCGTGATCTTGCTCATCGCATCCACCGAAGAACTTACATCCGCCTGAATACGCTTGATCTGCTCGCCAATCTCTCCCGTCGCCTTTACCGTACGCTCAGCCAACTTACGTACCTCATCCGCCACCACCGCAAAACCACGACCGGCATCCCCGGCCCTGGCAGCCTCTATGTTCGCGTTCAACGCCAGCAAATTCGTCTGATCCGCAATGTCATCTATTACACGTATTACCTCGCCAATCTCCTGCGAACGCTGCTCCAACGTACCAATCTGATCCGATGCCGAACCTACTATACCCGATATCTCCTCTATACCCGATATCGTATTCCGCACCGCCGCACGTCCTTCCTCCGCCGCACGATTCGCCTTCTGGGTGTTGTCCTGCGTATCATTCGTGTTCTTGCTGGCCTCCAATATCATCGCGCTCATCTCCTCTATCGAGGCCGCTACCTCACTCAACTGGGCCTGCTGCTCCTCCGCACCGGACGCCAACTGCTCCGAAGCCGACGATATCTGCTCCGAAGCATTGCCAACCTGCAGAGCGCTCGACTTTACCTGGGATATAATATCCTGAAGCTTCTCCAAAAACACGTTGAACCAACGAGACAATTCACCAATCTCATCACGCGATGACGCCTCCAATCGAACCGTCAAATCTCCCTCTCCCTCAGCAATGTCCTTCACCATGTCAACGACACGATGGATCGGCTTCACGATTGCATTGGCAATGAAAAAGCTTAAAAAGATCGTAAGTGAAAGGGCAATCACAGATAAACTAAGTATAGCGCTGACCGCCGCTTTCTGCTCCTCTTCCACAACATTTCCCAAAGAATCTGTCCTTGTTTCGACGTTCGCCAGGAAATTCTTCAATTCCAGTGTCAATTCCATCCCTTCTTTGGCCACATTCTCTTCCAAAACATCGGCCTCTTTGGATTTCCCCTCAACCAAGAGGTTAATGACTCTTTCACCATTCTGGTCAAAATTCGCGTGCTTTCGTTCAATCGTTTTTAAGTGCTCAAGGGCCTCGTCAAGGTATTTCAGATCCTCCTCGTTTATGGCATACTTTTCACCAACCTCAATCAACTTTTCCGCTTCGAGAATCTCATTCTGGACCTTCTCCGACAACAGACTATATTCCTTCTCATATTTTTCCACCATATCAGTCTGATGTTTTGTCTCGGCTAAATAGATATCTTTAAGCGCAAGCACTTGTTCAAACTGATAGGTTTCGATCGCCGTCATTTTCTTTGTTAACGGAAGATACAATTCAGCAACCTCAGTGAAACCTTTACCAACCGAAAATAACTTCACGTTCGTGTAGCCAACCACGGCAGCAAAGATAACTAACACACTTCCTCCCAAAACAAATATTTTGGTTCGGATGTTCAGATTGTCCAGTTTCCACTTTGATTTTGTAATAATAAGAATGAAAGCCACAATTCCCACTATAATTAAGAGAATTAGGGTCCATACATTCCCAAGACCGGAGGATTGTTCGGTCGTGGCTGTACTGGCATAAATACCTGCATTTACCCCTATGAAGATGGTTAATAATAAAAACAGGTTTCTTAGTTTCATTGGATTCTCCTCTGTTTCATTTTTGACAATCAGCGTTCCAAACAAATATTCCGGTCGGTGTCCAAACCAGAAGTTTCCCCTCAATTCCACCCGGTATTTTGTATTCCCTTCTGCACCGAATCGGTATTAATTGTTTAAACACGAATCGTCTCTTTCGTCTTCTATCAGATGTCTTCATTTCATTTGACGTACATACTTATTTTTGTACGAAAACGGAATGAGCCGGCGGCCTGTTAAAATCCCTTGCCGATACCAATTCCGTAAATCAATGAGATGTTACCATCAATAATGTCCGCGCTGAGTGTCGGCGCGATGCTTACCCCGGAAACATCGATATCGAAACTTGTGCCGACACGGACCAAACCTTTGATAACTTTCTCCGTTTCGTGATCATCTTCCTCCGTAGTTGATAAAATCCCCGGAGCAACAAACAATTTCACCTTCTGCAAATGATAAAACAACGGAATGCCGATAATAATCTCCTTATGTTCCGCGAAAATTGCTTCACCCAGAACCCCAATGCCTGTTTTTTCACCGACTTTGTATTCATAATCGATGCCAAGAGTGAAATTCGTTTGTTCCGCTTCCGGATTCGTCGTAGCACCAATAAACACCGCCAAATGATTCGGATGACTCTTCTCGTTTTCAGTGCCTTCACCAGCGTAAATTAACCCATTAATTCCGGTCACCACTAAAATGAGTATGATCAGTTTCTTCATAAAATCCTCTGTTGTTTAGTTAGTTGTTTCGATTTATCAATGATGATCGAGGATCAGGTTTCTTTCCCCTCTTTCGGACTATCATCCAAGCCGGATCAGCCAGACAATAATCCGATTTCGTGTTTTTAAAAAATATTTACAATAACCATGCCAACAGGTGGTTTTCTACATTGAACCATGTATCATGTGACAACATTTATTAAAAGGAATAACTATTCGGTAAGAACATCTCCTCATTCGTATTATCAACCGTTGAATGAGGGATACGAAATATTAACCGCTTTTTATCATTAACTCTTTTAGACATTAATTCCCCATTGATGATGTAAGGGAAGCTATCAATTTGAAAGTAAATAACGGTGAAAAATGCCCCATAAGGGAAAATAATTCCTACTTCCGGAAAGGGAACAATTACAATAATTGTAAGAAGCGACGACGTTGTAAAATAAGTGTTTCTCCGGGTGAGTAAACGAATATCTCAAATTTATCGAGGAACAAAACCGGCGGTGATTTACTCAAAAATCCATACCGATTTTGTTAAAGTGACACTCCCGTGATCAGGATAAAATATAATCCCTTCAGATATTTATACCGGGCAAGATGATATTTTCAATACCGATGGCGTTAAGGAAGTTTCACGCTGATGTTATTTGTTCGAAGGCTTTTGTTTCCGCGTCCGAGAATATCCGGTTGGTGTCCAGCACAATCAGCAGTTGCCCCTCCTCACCCGACTGTTGGGACGACAACATCGCCACTCCCTCAATATAACGCGCGTCCACATCCGATACCGTCATCTCCGGCGCCGGCTCAACACTACTGGCCGGTATTCGCAATACCTCCGTCACACGATCAACTATGAATCCAACGGTCGCCATCGTCGTCTCAACAACCACGATCCGGGTCTCCTTCGTATGATCACCCGTAAACTGAAATCCAAATCGCTTCCGCAAATCAATCACCGGTATTATCTGACCACGCAAATTGATTACACCCTCCACAAACGACGGAGATTGAGGTATTCGCGTTATCTCAACCATGCGGTTGATCTCCTGAACGTTGTGAATATCCACACCAAAATTCTCATCCCCCAACCGGAAACACACCAGTTGACGCAACTCATTGTCGTGTACCACCTCCTGATCACCGACTCCCTTTGTTATGGTCGCTGCTGGTTGCTCTGCCATCACTGCTTCTCCTTACCTTGAAAAGGGAGCGCCCCGCGCTCCCTCTCCGTTGGGGTTATTGTTATACCTTGAACCTGCCAATCAAATTGTTCAATCCCTCTACCTCGCTGTTCAACTGCTCCGCCGAAGCCGCCAATTCCTGGGCGCCCGACGCCGCCTCACGGGCAACCGA
>JALUTR010000057.1 GCA_027021785.1 Fidelibacterota bacterium
GATTCCACAAACCGCCCGGTGGATTGGCCCCCCTAACATCCGTCAGTCCGCCGGCGGATTCGCTTCGCTTCCCGACCTTCGTCGGGGGTTCTTGGTACATTAAATTTCCCCCGTATCCGGGGAGTTGCGACTATCGGGTAATAAATGCTTGATATGTAAATAAATACATATATAACTTATTACATATATTTCCAGACATAAATCGAGTGAAACATGGATTTACAGACCGTTATTTTAGGATTTTTAAATGATGAACCGCTTACCGGCTACGAATTATCAAAAAGGATGGATGCTTCGGTGGGGTTTTACTGGCACGCCACCCATCCCCAGATATATACAACCTTGAAGTCCCTTGCAAAAGAAGGATTGGTGGATTTCGCAATGGAATATCAGTCCGGAGCCCCGAATAAAAAAATATATACGATAACCGGTGCCGGCCGCGAAATTTTACTTCGAAACTTACAAAATGAAACCTTGAAGGATGAAATCAAGATACCGTTGTTGGTTACCATGTTTTTTGGAAGTGAATTAGGACTCCAGCATTGGCAGGAGCTATTCTCATCCTATTTAAATGTCCAGAAAACGGTATTGAATCAATATCAATCGATGTGTAAATCTCCGCCAAAAATAGATCCGAAAAAGGACTTAAAAGAATTTCTGCGGTATAAAACATTGGATTTCGGGATTGGCTATCAAAAGTTTTTAATCCGCTGGTTGGAAAATATGTTGAAGGAGATTGGGGAATGAAAGGCCTTAAAATATGCTTGTTTCTGCTGTCTGTTGTTTCCGGATTAACGGCGAAAGGCGGGTTTATTAAGGGTGAAGTGCGTGATGGCGCGACCCAGCAGCCTTTGGTGGGAGTGAATGTTATTGTCGAAGGCACCGCCCTGGGGACCGCTACCGACAAGGATGGGCTGTTTTTCATTCCCGACGTGGAACCCGGGTTTTATCATATACGGTTTGAGATGATCGGTTACCAACCGCTGGTGAAAATGAACGTTCGCGTAAGCGCCAATCGCGGAGTTTTCATTACCGCTGAGTTATTGGAACAGCCCATCGAATTTGAATCGGTGACCGTCACGCGCGCTTATTACCAGAAGGAGAAGGACGCGTTTGTTTCCAGCCGAACCGTTGATTTCGAAGAGATTCGCCGCGATCCCGCGGGGGCGATTGATATTCAGCGTATGATGCAGGCCCTACCGTCGGTGGTTTCCGCCGCCGACCAGGAGAACGAGATTGTGGTTCGCGGCGGCGCCCCGGGCGAAAATTTATTTCTCATGGACAATATTGAAATTTCGAACCCCAACCAGTTTGGACGCCAAGGTACCGGGGGCGGGCCGATAAATATGGTTAACACGTTATTCGTGGATCGCGTCGATTTCATCGCCGGGGCGTTCCCGGCCAAATATGGCGATAAGGCTTCCAGTGTCATGGATATTCGTCTGCGCGAAGGGAACCGGGATTTTCATTCTCTCGACCTGGACATGGGCATGGCCGGAGTCGGTTTTTTTGCGGAAGGCCCCATTATCGCCGGCCGCGGCGCTTACATGGTTTCCTACCGGAAAAGTTATTTGGACCTGATTATCAAGCAGACCGGATTAACAGCGGTACCGAAATACTGGAATGCCCAGGCGAAAGTTACTTTTGATATAAACCCCGCCGATAAACTGGTCTTTAATTTCATTCATGGGAGCGACGCCATCGATATCTTCGGAGAAAATGTCGCCCAAAGCAGGGGGGCCGAAAATGTCTATTCCCGAGGAAACCAATCCGCCGCCGGGTTAACCTACAAACACCTTTGGAAAGGCAAGGGACTGAGCCGGTTTACGGTCGCCTGGACCGATGCCTGGTTTAACTATGACGTGTTCCGCTATAACGGCAAAGGAGTCAAAAATACCTATTATTTTCAGGATGACACCGAATGGGATATCCAGGTAAAGGGTGATTTTGTCTGGCGTGCTTCTCCCCGGGTTGAACTAAGCGGCGGCATGGACTTCAAACAATTAGGGATGGATTATAACGCCTGGTTCAGGCCGGATACGGTGTGGTTGTATGAATACAATTTCCCTCAGTTGCCGGACACGACGTTTGCCCTGATCGACCGCGCGACGTGGGAGACGTACGTATTCCCGATCATTGAATCGGCCGATCCCGATTCCACATACCTGGACGAACAGGACGTGTGGCATTACGGCCGCCGGAATAATAACGGGGGTTGGGATTACGTGCGGGTGCGCCGATCGGCGCCGTTGTCAACCGGTTATTCGCCCTGGTCGGTAGACCGAAAAGAAGCGCATCCCCGTTACGGTGGATTTTTACAGGCGAAGTGGCGCCCTTTTCTTCGGTTTACGGTGAACCTGGGATTGCGTGTCGGGTATTATGAATTCACCAAATTCGGTTGGTTGTCACCGCGACTGGGTTTTTCTTATCGCCTGTCCGATCGATCAACCGTGAACCTGGCCTTCGGGCGCCATTTCCAAACCCCGGCCCTGGTACTCCTGGGATTAAACAGGGAAAATGCCAATCTGCGAAGCAAATATACCAACCAGGCGGTTATCGGTTTCGAACATTTCTTTACGGAAGACACCCGGGGAACCCTCGAATTTTACTGGAAATCCTACCATGATATCCCCATTTCCCTGGCGGCAACCACGATTGATACGGCTGACCGTTCGCGGGTTTACGTAAACAAGGGGGAGGGGCGGTCTTACGGGGTGGAGCTGTTCCTGCAAAAGAAACTGGCCAAGGACTTCTTTGGGACCTTCTCCTATTCTCTCTATCGGGCCGAAGCCCGTGACCCAAGATATCCCAACGAGGAGAAATATTACTCCTGGGATTTCGATTTCAAAAACGTCCTGACGGCTGTCGGCGGCTATAAAATTCCTTTGAAAGGAGCGGGTGTCAGACCGTTACGGGAACGGAATCTCCTGGTTCGTCTCATCGGGAACACCATCGGCAGGGGGGCCCAGGAACTGGAATTTTCTTTTCGCTACCGTTATGTCGGCGGCAAGCCCTATACGCCCAAAGTGTATAACCACCTGGTGCGAAGGTGGTATAAAAGCGCCGGAGCCGAATATAATACCGAACGATTCCCACCCTACCACCGCTTCGATATCATGATTCTGTGGCATGTTAATATCGGTAGCCGTATGTCGCTTGTGTCATACTTCGACCTGCAGAATATTTTCGATCGTGACAATATATGGGATTTGCAGTACAATGCCGACGGTACGACCGAGTATATCTACCAGTACAAGATATTCCCGGTAGGCGGGTTTATTCTGGAGTTTTAACGGCGTGATCACATTTATCCCGGCTTATGTACTAACAACGAATCCACCGCGCAATGCGGGGTGGGGAACTAAACAAAGAAAGATTAACATTCAGGTTAAAGTGTTGAGGCAAATTGTTCTTGCCGGGGATACTGATATAAATCCTTACTTGATATCCTTGTAAAAAGTATTGTTTTAGAAATCATGGTATCACGGTGGCGACACTAGTATAAGGTATAAGCAGGGGGAGAAAAGAAAAACCGTAAAAAAGGAAAAGAAAAAGAACCAACTAAAAACTTTCAGCCTTAGTTATTAAATTAATAACGGTAGTTATGTTTAAAGTACTCTCTCTAAATCAGGTTAAGGATCCATTGTTTTTGGTGATGGACAGTTTTACAATTCGACAATGAAAATACTGATCACATGTATCCTTTCATTTGTTGCATTCTTTCATGCCGAAGAGTTGCCAGACACTATCGGGATAACTTCAAAGTTGGATTCCATGCGTTCAATACAATTTTCACAACCTGTGGATGCGTTGAAACTTGGTTTGCAAATCATGGAAAAAATACCTCGCCAGCCGGCCAATCAAACGATTGCAAAGACGCTGACCACATTAGGAGATAT